>CAZWMF010000086.1:0-2391 GCA_964634535.1 uncultured Opitutaceae bacterium
GCCTCTGCCGTTTTTGGGCACTCCGCGACTCGTTCGTCGCGGCGTATTTGGATATTCCCCGCAATTGCGGCAATCTGCCCCAGTCAAAGCCGTTCCGGTTTAATTGCCTACCGCGTTTGCGCGAAGCCGTCCGGCGTTTACCGTGAGGATTGGTTTGGAAAGAATTCCATCGGTTTGGGCGAGTAATGAGTTCCCGTCTGCTCCTCCCCCCGGCTCGAGTTGGCCGCGACCCGTGGTATGAGCGTCAGCTCGTGCCATGGGTGCTCCCTATCATTCAATCCCAGCGAGGGTTAGCCTGAGTCGCGGCCGAATCCGGCCAACGATGCCCATGGAGTCTCCCGCGTCCACCCACAAGGAAATCGCCGACCTCAAGGCGGCGTTGGACGAGCATGCGATCGTCGCGATCACCGATCTCCAGGGCCGGATCACCTACGCCAACGACAAATTCTGCGCGATTTCCAAATACTCCCGGGAGGAATTGATCGGGCAAGACCACCGCATCATCAATTCCGGCCATCACTCAAAGGAATTCATCCGGGAACTCTGGACCACGATCGCCAAGGGCAAGGTGTGGAAGGGCGAGCTCAAGAACCGGGCCAAGGACGGTTCGATCTACTGGGTGGACACCACGATCGTGCCGATGCTCAACGAGCTGGGCAAGCCGCGGCAGTACATCGCCATCCGCGCCGACATCACGGTGCGCAAGCAGCACGAACTGGAAATCGAGCGCCTGAGCCGGCTGTATGCCGCCCTGAGCCTGGTCAACAAGACGATCGTGCACGCCAGCTCGCGGGCCGAGTTGTTCCAGGAGGTCTGTCGAAGCCTGGTCGAGCACGGCGGATTCCGGATGGTGTGGATCGGCTGGTACGATACGGCCATCGACGGCGTGGTGCCCGTCGCCCGTTGGGGCGAACCGGCCGATCAGCCGTTGGATGGAAGCGGGCCGGCGGCGATCGCGTTTCGAGAGCGGCGGACTTACATCTGCAACGACATGGCCACCGATCCAGCCATGCTCCAGTGGCGTACGGCCGTCGCCCGGCAGCGACAGGGCCTGCGGGCGGTTTCCGCGTTTCCCATCAAGCTGAACGGCGAGGTGGGCGGGTCGATCACGGTGTACGCAACCGAGCCGGGGGTATTCCAGGACAAGGAGATCGCGCTATTGGAGGGAGCCGCCCGGGAGGTGTCGTTCGCTCTGGATAATTTTGCGCGGGACGGGCAAAGGCGGGTTGCCGAGGTCGCCTTGCGGGCGGGCGAGGAGCGATTCCGCCAGGTGGTGGAGAATATCCACGAGGTATTCTGGCTGGTCGATCTCGCGAAGGGCCAGATGCTGTACGTGAGCCCGGGCTATGAGCGGATTTGGGGCCGGTCCTCCCAGGACCTCTACATTTCGTCCGGTACCTGGAGCGACGCCATCCATCCCGAAGACCGGGAACGGGTGCAGGCGGCGGCCAAAGCCAAGCAGGCCATCGGAGAGTACGACGAGACCTATCGCATCATCCGGCCGGACGGCGCGGTTCGTTGGGTGCGGGACAAGGCTTTCCCGGTCAAGGATCAGACGGGCCAGGTGGTTCGGGTGGTGGGCGTGGCCGAGGACATTACGGAGACAAAGAAGATCGAGGAGCAGTTCTTGAGGGCCCAGCGGTTGGAGGCCATCGGCGCGCTATCGAGCGGGATCGCCCATGATCTGAACAACATTCTGGCGCCGATCCTCATGGTGGCGCCGGCGCTGCGGGAAAAATTGGAGGATCAGCGGGATATGGATATGGTGAGCCTGATCGAGGTCGGGGCCAAACGGGGCGCCAGTATAATCCGGCAGCTCTTGGCATTCAGCCGGGGGATGGAGGGCGAACGCGGGCTCGTGCAGCCTCGGCACCTGGTGCGCGAGATGGTGGCCATGATGCGGGAGACCTTTCCCCGGGAGATCGAACTTGCGGAAACCGCACCGGCCGATGTGTGGCCCGTGATGGGCGACGCGACCCAGCTTCACCAGGTGCTCATGAACCTGTGCGTCAACGCCCGGGATGCGATGCCCAACGGAGGCCGGCTGTCGATCGCGGCCCAGAACGCGATTGTCGAGGCGAACGATTTGGCGATGCACCCGCAGGCCAAGCCGGGGCCACACGTTCTCCTGACCGTCGCGGACACCGGTGAGGGCATTCCGCGCGAGCATTTGGTGAGGATTTTTGAGCCGTTTTTCACGACCAAGGAAGTGGGCAAGGGCACGGGGCTCGGCCTGTCGACCGTGCTCGGCATCGTGAAGGGTCACGGGGGATTTGTCACCGTGTACAGCGAGGTGGCCCGCGGCACCGTGTTCAAGATCTACCTGCCGGCCGATATGCGGACGGCGGAGACCACCCATCCGGAAAGTGTCGCGTCGTGGCGGGGCCAGCG
>CAZWMF010000086.1:2401-3832 GCA_964634535.1 uncultured Opitutaceae bacterium
CGACGACGAACCGGCCATCCGGATCGCCTTGACCCGGGCGTTGGAATCGAACGACTACCGCGTTTTGTGCGCGGCAAACGGCCAGGAGGCCATCGAGCAATTCCGGCGGCACCGGAACGACGTGCGGCTGGTCTTCACCGATTTGATGATGCCCGGCATGACCGGCGTGGCGCTGATCCGGGCCTTGCGGGAAATCGAGCCGGGGATCAGGGTCGTCGCGGCGAGCGGATTGCAGGACCGGGACCGGAAGGAGGAGCTCCTGGCGCTCGGCGTGGCGGAAATCCTGGCCAAACCGTGCACGTTGGTCGAGGTCCTGCAGGCCGTGAATCGGCAGCTCAACCGCCCGGATTAGGGTGAGCCGCGGACCAAGCTGACGAGGCCGCGGGCGGGAAACTGAAGGGTGACCGGTCCCGGATCGGCGACTGAGAGGGCGGCGGTTCGAAATCCCGAAAGCTCGGTGGTCGTGTAGGTTTGCCAGGAGCCCGGCGGGAGGCCGGCGATGGTCACCGTTCGGGCGGAGCCCAGGTTGAGCACGTGGATCGTCAGGGCGGAGGGGGCGGAAAAGGCGCTGACGAGAACGTCGGGTTGGTCGCTCGCGGTGGCGACGACTTGGCTGTCGATGGGCGACAGGTTGGTGAACTGCTTCATCATCCAGAAGCGGCTCGTAGGCGCGACCGTGCCGTCGCGCGCGACGTGCACGAGGCTATAGTCGTCGGTGAACTGCCAATAGAGGAGCGCGGCGGGCCGGGCATAGCGCAGGAGCTCTTGGAACTGCTGCATTTCGGAGAGGCCGTAGGCGAAGCTATCGAAAGCGTCGTTCTTGAAGGCGCCGGGATCGACCCCGGCTTCCGCGACGAGGAGAGGCAGGCCGGTCCAAGCGGCGACGTCGCCCCAGGCCGAGTATTGGGCGGCCGTGCCGTTGCCCCAACTGTGGACGGACACGGCGCCGACGTAGCGGAGGGCGTCGGGGTCGGAGGCGGTGGGCAAAGTGAAAAGGTGGGAGTCGCGGGGATTGGCGGTGTCGCCCAGGAGGAGCTTGGTCTTGAAGCCCAGGGAGGCCAGGCGGGCGCCGATACTCTTGATGGCCTGGCGGTGGGTCTCGCCGGTGAAGCCTATGTTCACGCCAAGATCGGGCTCGTTGAAGGAAAAGAGGTCGGGCTCGGCGTTGTAGTGGGTCTTGAGGTACGTGAGGTAGCTCGTGAGCAGGTCGAGAAATTCCGGCCAGCGGTCGGGATCGATCCGGCGGCCGAACGTGCCCATGGGGCGCTGGTTCGCGTCGACGAAGAACCGCTCGGGCAGGAACCAAAGGCTCAGGATCCAGGGAATTTTCGCTTGCTGGAAGCGCTGCATGAGCGCGAAGTCGCGCTGGAGTTCCGGGCCGGGATGGTCGCGTTCGCGTGGGGCTCGTCTTGAAGCCACCGTCGGATTGTT
>CAZWMF010000086.1:3842-10652 GCA_964634535.1 uncultured Opitutaceae bacterium
GCGTTCGCGGTCCCAGTTGGTGGCCTTGAATTCCGTGCGGGCCCAGGTGACGCGCAGATTGGCCAGGCAATAGTCGCTGACGAGCGTGGGAGAATAGATGCGGAAATTGGCGCCGAAGCCGTGGAAGGGATAAAGCGGATCGGCCGGATGCACAGTCAGGTGGGCGTCCGGGGCGGAGGACGAGCCGGTGAGGGACAGGGTGAGCCCCAGCTTGAGCGTATCGCCCTGCTGCCAAAGGCCCGAGTGCAGGCGAATGCGGATGCGGTAGGAACGGCCTTGGGCGTCCCATCGGTCGGTCACGGTGACCGGACGGGGTTGGTCGAGAGTCAGGCCAATTGTCCAATTGTCGTGCGGGTCTGCGACGCTGAAACTCTTGACCGTGGCGTCGAAGAGCGTGGGGTTGGCAGGCTTTTGCGCGGACAGATCCACGGCCATGGGCTTCAGGTGACCGCCGACGAAGAGCTCCCGGGGAAGGTCGATCACGTAGTCGACCGAATCGACGTCGAGCGGAAAGCGCATGCGGGGCGCGCCGGGAAAGGGAAAGCCGCCGGTAAGCGTGCCCGCGAGCGAGACGCCGGCGGGCGATTCGGTCCAATCGGCCGTGAACTGCGAACTGGTGGAGTTGGGGTACGTGGCGGTTCCCTGCCAGCTGAGTTCGAGGCCCTTGCGGGTCACCCGGGAGCGCTGTTCGGCCGGCTGGGCGGTTTCGCCAAGGCCGCCGGAAAAGGTCACGACGAATTCCCCGCGGACCGGGATCGCGGTGCCGTCGGCGATGAGCGAGGTGAGACCGCCGGCGCAGGTGTAGGTGGCGCGCTCGGCGCCCAGGGCGGTGGCGGCGAGAGCGAGGAGGGGTAACAGGTGGCGCATGGGAAGGATTGACGCAGCCGACGCGGATAAGAGTCGGTCCGTAACGAGAGAATGAACGCGGGAGGGAGTGATCCTGGCCGGATCAGAGCTTCTTGAGGAACCGAAAGAGATGATCGCCGCAGCCGGGCAGGTACTCGTGGGCGAAGTCGGGAAATAGAATCATATTCTTGGGCGCCCGGATCTTGTTGTAGGCGGCGAACTGGGTCGACGGGGGGCAAATCGTGTCCATGAGGCCGGTGAACATGAGCACCTCGGCGCGAATCCGGGGGGCCAGATGCTGGCAGTCGATGTAGCCCAGCTTGCGGAACACGTCGTCTTGGCGGAGGTGCTCGGGATCGCAGGCGCGGAAGTAGGCGCGCAATTCGTCGTAGGCATCCTTGGCCAGGTCCATTTCCCATACCCGCTGATAATCGCAGAGGAAGGGATAGAGGGGGGCGGCCAGCTTGAGGCGCGGCTCCAGCGCGGCGCAGGCGAGCGTGAGGGCGCCGCCTTGGGAGGCGCCGGTGGCGGCGACCCGACGGGGATCGACCTCGGGGCGGGCCATGACGATGCCCGCGAGTTGGGCGGTATCGAGGAAGATCGAACGAAAGAACAGGCGCCGGGGGTCCGCCTCGTCGAGGCCGCGGACCATGTGCCCGCGGAGCGTAAAGCCGTGAACCCCGTGACCGTCCTCGGAAAGGCCGCCCTGGCCACGGCAGTCCATCGCGGCGACGCAGTAGCCCTCGCTCACGAGGTTGAGCTTGTCGGTCCAGTCGCCGCTATTGCTGCCATAGCCGTGGAATTGCACGACGGCGGGATGACGGCCGGGGGTGCGGGGCCGGAGGTACTTGGCGTGGACGCGAGCCCCGCCGACACCGGTAAACCAAAGGTCGAAGGCCTCGGCGATTTGGGATTGGACGGCGGGCTGCGGAATCAGATCGGCGTCGGTGCCGAGCGACTCCATTTCCAGGACGGAGCCGTCCCAGTAGGCGTCAAAATCCGCGGGGCGCGGGTTGCGGCCCGCATAGCGCTGCAGTTCGGACAGGGGCAGGTCGATCACCGGCATGGCGGGATTATTTAGGGGGGCTCACACGTAGGTGTCGACCAAGGATCGGAAGGCGAGCTGGCGGCGGATGGCCGAGGTCGACCATGGGCCGGCGAAGGTGAGTGCAATGTCCCGGGACTCGCCGGGGTACAAGTCGAAGAAGTTGTCCTGGGCGGTCGCGCCGAGACCGGGCAGTTCGAAGGCAAAGCGGTGCTGAAAGACGGGCGAGGTGAAGCGAATCATTGCGCCCTTCGGTCCGGTTTTCCACACCTGGATGGCGGTCTTGCCGCGGGGCAGCGGCATGAACCGGGGGGCGGTGAGAAGGACGGTCTCGTCGCTCACACGAGTTTGGTTCACGTCGAGCGCCAGGCGGAGGTAGAGGTTTTCGAGGCCGTGGCGGGCGATTTCCGCGGCGAGCTCGATGCGAACTTGCCTGTCGCTTCGGCCGGGACGCAGGCGGACCGCCTGGCGGCCCTGGGCGATGACGCGGCCGTCGAGGTGGAAGAGGTCCCAGCGCAGGGTGCCGGCGGCGGGCCGGGGCGCGTCGGAGACCGTGTAAATGTCGGCCGCTCGGACGGAACTGCGGCGGTAGTTGCCGATGATCACGCTTTCTTCGCCGTCGATCCGGGCGGTCGCGAGCCAGGGGGCGAAAAACCGGCGGGCCACGTGGTGGAGCGCTTTCCAGCGGCCGTTGAATTCCAGGCTGCTCCAGGAGGCGGCCGGCCAGCAGTCGTTGAGTTGCCAATAGAGGGTGCCCATGCAGCGGGGCATGAGCCAGCGGCCGTGCTCGACCGCGATCTGCATGCAGTAGGCCTGGTTCAGCTGCGAGAGGAAGATCAGGGCATCCTGGTCCTTGGGGTAGCGGTAGAGCCGCGATACATAGTCGAGAATGATCTGGTTGCCCGCCCGATTCTTCTGATGGTTTTCCATCGTCGGGCCGAAAAGATTGGTGTCGTCGGGCGGACAGAATTCGAGCTGGGAGGCGGAGGACCCGAAGCTTTGCATGCCGAACTCCGAGAGGAAGCGGAAGGCGTATTTCTCGTAGTCTTTGACGGGATGTCGGTTGTGCCAGACCTCCCAGTAATGGGTGTCGCCGCGCTTTTCGCCGGCGGCGTGGCTAGTGTCGCCGTCGCCACGGTAGGGGGACGTGGGCCAGTAGGCGGTGCCGCCGCCGAAACGGCGCACGGCTTTGGGCAATAGGGCGTGGAAGATCGCGTCGTAGTCGCGGCGCAGGTCGGGCTGGGCCTTGAGTTCGTGGTTCAGGCCCTCGATCTCATTGTTGCCGCACCAGAGGGCCAGGCAGGCCCGGTGGCGCAGGCGGCGGATCTGGTATTCGGCCTCGGCGGAGACGCTCGCGAGGAAGGGCTCGTCGGCCGGATAGAGCGAGCAAGAGAACATGAAGTCCTGCCAGACGAGCAGGCCGAGTTCGTCGCAGAGATCGTAGAAGTCCTCGCTCTCGTAGATGCCGCCGCCCCAGACGCGCAACATGTTCATGTTGGCCTGGGCCGCGGCGACCAGGTCGCGGGCGTAGTCGGCGCGGGTCAAACCCGCGACAAAGGCGTGGGCGGGAATCCAGTTGGCGCCCTTGGCGAAAATGGGCCGGCCGTTGACGCGGAATTGAAACGATTGGCCCCAGCGGTCGGCGTGCCGGTCGAGTTCGATGGTGCGCAAGCCCACGCGGCGTTCGATTCGGTCTCGAACCTGGCCGGTGGCCTTTTCGCGCAGTTCGACCCGCAGGAGGTAAAGGGGCTGGTCGCCCTGGCCGCGGGGCCACCAGAGGCGCGGCCGGGAAATCTTGATTTGCGCCGTCTTGCCGATGGCCCGACCGAGGATTTCCCCTGCGAATTCCAGGGTGATGTGGACTTCGAGGTCGCGCGCGAGCGGCCGGGCGAGTTCGGCCGCGACGCCGAGGACGACCGAACGGCGGGCGTGGCGCTGGGCGATCCGAACGCCGGCCAGGCGGTTGCCGGTCCAGGCTTCGAGGCGCAAGTCCTGCCAGACGCCGGCCGTCACGAGCCGGGGGGCCCAATCCCAGCCAAATTGGCACTGCTCCTTGCGGATTACCTGGCAACGGCCGACGGGGTCGTTGAACTCCCGGGGACGGTGGGAAAGCCGGTGGGTGTCGAGGTAGTGTTTGGCGCTGCCAAAGTGGATCGACAGGACGTTGGGTCCGGGGCGGACGGCGGTCTTCACCGGCCAGCGGTGCCCGAGAAACATGTTCTCGGTGCGGGCGACGAGTTGGCCGTTGAGCCTGACGGTCGCAACCGTGTCCAGGCCGTCGGCGACCAGGTTGAGGTGATCTTCGGCGAGGAGGTCGCCATCGAGCGTAAACTCGGCCTGGTATTCCCAGTCCTGGCCTTCGATCCATTGGACGTCCTTCTCGTGGTCGCTCCAGAACGGATCGGAGATAAGATCGTTGCGCTGGAGGTCGCGATGGACGCAACCCGGCACCTTGGCCGGGTGCCAGGGGCCCAGGGGGGCCGCTCGAAACTGCCAAGTTGCCGATGTCAGGGACAAGGTCCGCATGCTATGGGGTTAACCGGCACCGGGCGCGTTGGTCGAGCTTATGAGTTCGGACTTCACTCGCCGACCGGGCTGGAACAGGCTGACTCTCCTACCCCACATGAAAAAAGACGCCGTCCTGGGTAAGATCAAACGCGAGAGAGTGATTGCGCTCATTCGGGCGGACAGCCCGGATGGCCTGCTCGACTGCGCCAAGGCGCTGGCGGACGGAGGGCTCACGAGTATCGAGCTCACCATGACCACCCCCGGGGCCATCGCCATGCTGGAAAAGGCCACGGCGCAATTGCCGGACTTTGTGTTCGGCCTGGGCACGGTGCTCGACGCCGAGACCGCGCGGGCCGGTATCCTGGCCGGCGCGCGGTTCCTCGTGACGCCGGCCGTGCGGCCGGACGTCGTCGCGATGGCACGGCGGTACGGCGTGCCGGTCTTGTGCGGGGCCTTGACGCCGACCGAGATCCTCGCGGCGTGGGAAGCCGGAGCCGATGCGGTGAAGATTTTCCCCGCGGAATTTTTTGGGCCCGCCTACATCAAATCGATCAAGGCGCCCCTGCCGCAGATCGACCTCGTGCCGACGGGCGGAGTCAATCCGGAGAACGTCGGGGAATTCTTGCGAGCCGGCGCGTTCGCGACCGCGGCGGGCAGTTCGCTCGTCGATGCCAAGTCGCTCAAGGACAAGGCCTGGACGGTGATTACGGGCCGGGCCAAGGCGTTCGCCGCGGCCGTGGCGGCGGCGACTTAACCCGGGGTCCCGGGTTGGCTGGGCCCTACGCCGGCTTGGTCGGCGCCGGGAGGTTCTGCAGGACTTTGCGGATGTCGGGAATTTCCTTCACGCGACGGCCGCCGTTGAGCCGTTCGAAGTAGGGATCGACGGCCGGTTGCATATGGACTTCCTCGTCGGTGTCCTCGTCGTCCGGATCGACGTCGGGCAAGGCGTTGCCGTCGGCGTCGATGACGACCCAATCGGGTTCTTCGTCAAAGGCGTGGGATATCCGCAGGGCCTGGGGGGCGAGGACGAGCGCGGGATTGCGCACCGTGCCGGCCTTGACGGTTTCGAAGAGGCAGGGGAAATGCGCCTGCTGGAAGCGGGCCTTGAAGTCGCTGAACCACTTGTTGGCGACGCCCTCCCGGTGGGTGAAGAGGACGACGTCCGCAAAATGCACACAGGCGTCGTACCAGAGAAGCATCGGCGGGTGCGCCTCAGCGAGGTGGCAGTCGACCACGCTGAGGATGCGGCCCAGGCGAAGGCCGGCGGCGTCTAGCCATGCCTTGAAGGCCTCCGTCTGGTCGACCGGGTTCGCGTGGCCGTGGGACAGGAAAAAGATGATGTTGGCGCCGGCTGGTATGGCGGCTTCGATCCGGTCCTCGGTCCATTGCCAGGGAACAACCAGGGCCCGTTCGGCCAGGCGGGAATCGCCCGGAGCGGCGGACTCGGTGTGGGCGACGAGGACCGCGGCCTTCTCGCCCGGATTCAAGCCGCCTTCCAGCAGGTCCGCGATGATTTCGCGGCGGCCGGAGCCGGCGGCGCCCAAAATCAAATAAACCAGCGGTGAGTCGTCCGAAGGCATGAGGAGGGCCACCAGGGTAAGACGCCCCGGCCCAGATGCAAGGGGAGCGCGAACCGGGCTCGGTTGAGGCCGAAGCCCGGTCAGAACTTGATCGCCTGGTTCTGCGCGGCGTTGCGCAGCCAGTGGTCGACGAGGACGAGGGCGGTCATCGCCTCGACGATCGGCACGGCCCGGGGCAGGACGCAGGGGTCGTGCCGGCCCTTCGCCTGAAGCTCGGTCTCCTTGCCGTCCTGGTCGACCGTCAATTGCGGGAGCAGGATCGTGGCGGTCGGCTTGAAGGCGACGTTGAAATAAATCTCCTGGCCATTGCTGATGCCGCCCAGAACGCCGCCGGACAGGTTGGTGGTCGTGACGACCCGGCCGGCGGGACTGCGGAAGGCGTCGTTGTGCTGCGAACCGCGAAGCAGGGTGCCCGGAAAACCGCTGCCGATTTCAAAGCCCTTGGTCGCGGGCAACGAGAGCATCGCCTTGGCGAGGTCGGCCTCCAGGCGGTCGAAGACGGGTTCGCCCAAGCCGGCGGGAACATTGCGCACCCGGCATTGGATGATGCCGCCGACCGAATCGCCCTCGGCGCGGACGGCCTTGATCCGCTCGATCATGCGTTCGGCGGTCGGAGCATGGGGGCAGCGGACGGAATTGGCCTCGACCTCCGCAAGCGTGGGAAAATGGTCGGACTCGGGCATGCGCACGTCCTGGATCGCCGTGACGAAGGCCCGGATTTCGACCTGGCCGGCGTGGGCCAGGATCTTCTTCGCGAAGACTCCGGCCGCCACCCGGCCGATGGTTTCGCGGGCGGAGCTCCGGCCGCCGCCCCGGTGGTCGCGGATGCCG
>CAZWMF010000087.1:0-10616 GCA_964634535.1 uncultured Opitutaceae bacterium
TCGGTGTGGTCGGGCTGGGCGGGATAGCCGGGCGCGGGGCGGATGCCGCGATAGGGCTCGGCGTGCAATTCCGCGGGGTCGAACGCCTCGTCGGGCGACACATATTCGAAGACGGGGCAGCGCGCCCCCAGGTCGATGTTACTCAGACCTTGAACGACGGCGCTCGTGGTGCGGCCGGTGGTCGGATCGACGCTCGTCGACGCGTCGCGCTCGTAGGGCACTTCCACCTCCAGGGTCAGCGGGCCGAAGCCTTTCTCCACCTCGGCCGTCGCGATCGCGCTGCTTTGGTTGGGCCCTTCGGTGCGAAACCAATCGAGTCTCGCCTCATTTTCCTCGCCATCCGAATCGTCGACCAGGAAGGGTTCGGGGAAGGGCCCCTGGCCGTAGGAACTGCGGTGATCCAACCAACCAAAGGGTCCGTACTGCGTGCTGCCGGAGTTGGCTTGATCGGTCGCCCCGACGGCCGGGTCGGCGACCGCGTAAGAGCGGGTGAGGACCATGAGAAGAGCGGCGGTCATCGACCTGCACACGAGCAGTCCTAGCTTGGCGGTTGTCCGATTTGACATGGTCAGACGAGTAGTATTGCGACACGTTCTCAAATCAAGCATTAAATGCACTTTAGTCTCAGTTGCATTTACATTTGCCGGGTCAAGGGAGGATTCGGGCGTGATCTGGCCGGTTTTCATGAGCTCTCCGTATCAGGAGCGCGGTCAGGGTGGCGAAGGAAAGGCGACAAAATGATCCCCGCAATGACCCGGTTATTGCGACTCAACCCGCAGTCTCAGCCAACCCGGTCGACCTCAGCATCCGCCTCAAGCCGCGGTTGAACCCTCAAAATACCGTTCGATTTCCTCCAGCGTCTTTCCCTTGGTCTCCGGCAACAGGAAAGTGGCCGCGACAAAATAGATCACGGTGCATCCGGCAAACAGGAAGAACATTGTCGAATACCCATACCGGCCCACCGTGGGCAGAAAGGCGGCCGCAATCGTCGTCGAGACCGCTTGGTTGATCAGGAGCGCAATGCTCATTCCGTTCGAGCGAATGCGGGTCGGCATCAGCTCCGACAGGGCGAGCCACACGCAGACGCCGGGACCCACCGCGAAGAACGCCATGAAGACATATAGAAAACCGGCCGTCAGCCACCCGTTCCGCTCGGAGGGCACGGGCGTAACCAGGGCGTGCTCGATGCGCAGCGGTGCGCGCCGGGCCGCCGCCAGGTCCGCGAAGGGATTGGCGAAAAACGCGAGAACGCGATTGGCCGGGACGCAGCCGTCCCGTCCGATATCGACCGTCGCGCCAGCGGGATCGTCCGATCGGACCGCCTGCGTCGCGGCGCGAAACCCGCCGTAGGAATAGATGACGACGAGCGAGGCGGGCGCTGCGGGCAACGCTCGGCCCCCGAGACCGGCGGCATCGAGCAAACGCCCAACCCCGGCCCCTTGAAACCGCACCGTCGCCGTTTGATCCGGAGTCACCAAAGCCTGGACCGCGGCGCCACAATCCACCCGGCGGCTTTCCGCCTGGCGAAACACGAGCCCGGCGCCCACGAGCGCGACGATGACGCCCGCGCTGCCGAGCGAGAGCAAAAACTTGCGGCCCTTTCGGTCGACGAGCAGGCAACCGACGATCGTGACCAGAAAATTGACCGTCGTGAGCAGGACATAGCCCCAATGCGCCTGGACATCGGTCAGTCCGGCCTGCAGCAAAATCGTCGTGTGGTAGCCGATGATCGAATTGACCCCGGTCGCCTGGTTGCAGGCGAGGATCACGCAGGCGAGGAGGAACGGGACGACATATTTGCGACGCCGCAGGGGTTCCCGCAGACGCGATCGGCCGGTCGCCCACCGGGGCGTATCCGCGGCGCCGGCTTGCGCCATCGCCTGCAATTCAAGCTCGGCTTGGGCCGGCAGGCGCGTGCGCCGGAGCGCCGCCCGCGCCGCGGCGTGCCGACCGCGCCGATACAGCCAGCGGGGGGATTCGCCGACGAAAAGGCTGCCCAGCACAAACAGGACACCCGGTGGCAGCGAAATCCAAAAGATGCTCCGCCAGGCCCGGTCCTGAAAAGCGCGGAGCCGGACAGGATCGGCCCAATGCTCCACCTGCGCGACCCGAATGCTGAAATACATCCCGATCAGCGCCGCCGCGACCAGGCCGAGCGTCAATAGCCACTGAAAAACCCCGGTCCCCTTGCCGCGGTCCGCCGCATCGAGGCATTCGGCCAGGTAAAGCGGCACCACCACGCCGATCAATCCTCCGCTGATGCCTTGCAACAGCCGGCCCGCGATCAGCGGTCCGTACCCGTGGGCCAGCGCAATGATGGGGATGCTCGCGACGAACAAGACCCCGCTCAGCGTCATCACGGTCCGCCGCCCGACCGCATCGGCCAAAAGCCCGGCAAACAGGGTCGAGAGCACGCTGCCCAACAGCACCGCGGCCACGACGAACGACAGTTGTCCCGCGTTCAGTCCCGATGTCGCGGCCAAGTAGGGCAGGGCCCCGGCGATGATTCCAACGTCCACGCCGTACAGCAGGCCGCCCAGGCCGGCGACACCGAGGAGGAACCGGTTATAGTTCTGGAGGGGGCGCGGCAGGGACATCGGGACGGGATTCAACGGACGCGGCGGCGCGCACAAGCTGGTCGAGCGCCGGCAACAAGGCGAGCCGAACGGCGTCGTGGGCCTCGGCGGCGGCGGCGAGTCGGCCCCGGGCCGCCCGCGTCCAATCCCGCGTCGCCGGCAATCCGCCCGCCAGGACGTCCAAGGCCTCGAGTCCGACCGCACAGGCGTCGGCCAGCTGGCGGGCGAGGGGCGCGGCCGGAGCGAGTCCCGGAGCTTGGGCCGCCAAACCTTCCGGGCCACCCACCGCCAAGGCGCTCGCCTGCCAGGCGGTCAACGCGCAACGAACCGGCGCGAGCCCCGCCGCTCGCTCCGCCGCCGGCCGGGCCAGTGCCAGCGTCACCTCGGCCGCAAAATGGCGGCCTTCCGGACTGTCCGGCCGCGCGGCGTCGGCGACGCCGATCAGCGGAGTCCATTGATCCGCGCCGGGCTCTTGGTCGCCCCGCACCGGGCTGTCGCCGCTCACCGGCTCAATCGCCGCGATGAACGAGCTCAATGCGGCGACCGCGGCCGGCCGGGCGCATCCGCCGAGCAATCGGATCAGCATGGGCTCGAGATAGCTCCGGTGGCGCAGCCCCGCTTCGTCCAGCCGCGCGCTGAGCGCCTCGAGCCGCCGGTACATGTCGGCGACATTCGTCCGATCCGCCGGGGACCACAACCGTTCGGCGATGGCCCCGGTCCGCGGCCAAATGCGCGAATCGATGGTCTCGGGCGTGACCCATTCCCCCCACATGGTCGCTTCGCCCCCCAGGACATGCGCCCGCTCGGCGGCGTTCAGCGCGGCCCCCGGGGGCGCCGGGTCCGCCGCATAGTGCTCGGCGGCCGAATGGCCCAGGTCGATGTAATACCCATGGGCGAGGATTCCGTCGTAGCCCCGCCGGGCGGCCTGGCGCAAGGCCTCCGGTCCCCGCCACGATTCGATCGCGGCATCGGTCGGCAAGTCCGGCTGGAGAATCTCATCCCAGCCGATCATGCGCCGGCCGAGGCCCGCAAAAATGACGCCGACCCGGCGATTGAAATAGGTCTGCAGACCGGCGTTGCCCTTCAAGCCGTGCGCCTGGATGAACGCCTGGATTCGCGGGTTGGCGCTCCACTGGACGCCATTGTTCTCATCGCCACCGATATGGACGTACCGGTCGGGAAACACGGCGGCCATCTCCGCAAAGACGTCCGCCAACAGCCGATAGGCCGCCTCGTTCGTCGGATCCATGACGGGGTCAAAGATGCCCCAGTGCCGCTCGATGCGGAAGGGACCCGGTCCGCTGGCCAGTTCGGGATGCGACACGAACCACGCGGTGGCGTGTCCGGGCAAGTCGAACTCGGGCACGACGCGGATCGCCCGCTGCGCGGCGTAGGCGACGAGCGCGCGCATCTCGTCCTGCGTGTAGTAATGCCCGTCCGAGCCCTGGGCGGTGAGTTCGGGATGGCGCTTGATTTCGATGCGGAAGCCCTGGTCGTCGGTCAGATGCAGGTGCAGGACGTTGAGCTTCACCAGCGCCATCCCATCGAGATTGCGACGGATCACGTCCGGCGGCTCCCAATGCCGGCAGACGTCGATCAGGAGCCCGCGCCAGGCGAACCGCGGCGCGTCGACGATGCTGCCACCGGGCAACGACCAGCCGGGTCCGTCGCGCTGCAGCAATTGCTGCAGCGTGGCCAAGCCGCGCAAGAGCCCCGCCGCCGTTTCCGCCTGCAGGACGGCCGAACGCGGCGAAATCGCCAGGCTGTACCGCTCGTCGTCGCCCAGCGCCGGCCAGGCCGGACCCGGCGAGCGGCACACCACCACGAGCTGGGGCGCGCTCGCGTCGGTCTCGACCGACAGGTGCCGTCCCGTCCGCTGCCGCCACGCCGCGATGAGGCCGCGCAAGCCGGATTGCACCCGGTCGTCGGCGGGCCCGCGGGCAACCGCCACGAAGCCGTCCCGCACCGCCAGGGCCGCACCGGCCGCCGCGGCCTCGGCCGGCGCCGGCATCACGTCGAACGCCGGCGCGGCCGAAAAGGCCGGACCGGCGCGGCCGAGCAGGAGCGCGAGCCCCAGGCAGGTTCTAAAGGGGGGCATCGCGCAAAAATTCCTCGGGACTGTAGCGCTTGAAGGCCTCGATCGCCTCGTACTCGGCCAGCCCGAGCGCGTTGTAGGTCGCCGCCAGCCGGCGGCTGCGCTCCTCCGTGCGTTGCCAGAATTCCCGGTGGTCATTGCCGAGGAACACCGCCTGATCCTTTTGGGTTTCGTGGCGGAAAATCGCGCGGCGGCGGCGCAGGACTTCCTGCGGGCTCAGCGGCACGGCCAGATCGATCTCGTCCGGCGTCCACTCCGCCCAGGCGCCGCGATACAGCCAGAGTTCGGCCGCCCGAAACCAGGGCGCGTCGGCCGCGCGCACGAGCGCCTCGCGCAGCGCCCGCAGGCACAGCCGGTGCGTGCCGTGGGGATCGTCGAGATCGCCCGCCGCAAAAATGAGGTGCGGCGTCAGTCCGGCCAGCAGGTCGGCCATGCGGGCGATATCGGCCTCGCCCAGCTGACGGCGCCGGCTGGCGCCCCAATAGAACGGCAAATCCAGGAAATGCAGCCGCTCCGCCGGAACGCCGCAGATTCGGGCGCCCGCAACCGCCTCCTGGCGCCGGATGAGATCCTTCCAGCGCGCCACCTCGCCGCCCTCGGGCAGGGCGCCCGTATCGGCGAAGGCGGCACAGTGGGCCCGCAGCCGCGCCGTTTGCGCGGGATCGCCCAGGCCGGCCTCGGCGGCGAACCGCAGCGTGCGCCAGACGAACTCGTCGGTGACCGCCGCCGCGCCCGACACCTGATAGGCGATGTGCACCTCGTGGCCGTGCTCCACCAGCCGGCAGATCGTCCCGCCCATCGCGATGACGTCGTCGTCGGGGTGGGGCGAGAGAATGAGGATGCGCTTCGGAAACACCCGGGCCGCCGGGGCGCGCAGGGGCCGCACCGGGGCGTCGCCCGGCTTCGTGCGAAGGGGATCGCGGCCGCCCGGCCACCCGGTGATCGTGTGCTGAAGCTGGTAAAAGCCATCGAGGTTCGCTTCGTAGGCCGAACCCTTGACCGCAAGCAGGTCCTGGAGCCCGCCCTCGTTGTAGTCGTCGTCGGTCAGCTTGAGGATCGCTTTGCCGCGGGCCTGCGACAGCCACAGGATCGCACGGCGCACCATGCGGGCGTCCCAGGAAAGTCCCTGGTCCTCCAACGGACCGAGCAGCCAGGGCGTCCGATAGCGGGTGAGGTCGCCGGCCGCGGCCTCATCCAGGACGAACCCGGCATGATCGTGCTCCTGGAGAAAGGACGCCGGCACCTGCGCGACCGCGGGCCCCTCGAGCGCCGCACGCACAATCGGCGCCTTGTGCTGGCCCCAGGCCATGAGCACGACCCGGCGGGCCTCCAGGATCGTGCGCACGCCCAGCGTGACAGCGTAGCGGGGCATGTGTTCGTCGCCGCCAAAATCGTCGGCCGCGTCGCGCCGCGTGAGCGGATCGAGGGTCACCAGGCGGGTGCGGGAGCGCCGGGCGCTGCCCGGCTCGTTGAAGCCGATGTGGCCGGTCCGGCCGATCCCGAGGATCTGATAGTCGATGCCCCCGGCGGCCCGGATCTTCTCCTCGTACGCCCGGGCGTGCTCCTCGACCGCGGCCGCCGGCACGAGGCCGTCCGGCACATGGGTCTGCCCCGCCGGGAGGTCGACGTGGTCGAACAAATGCATCTGCATGAAGCGCCGGTAGCTCTGCGGGTGGGCGGGCGACAGGGGATAGTATTCGTCGAGGTTGAAGGTCGTGACGCGGGCAAAACTCAGGCCCTCCTCGCGATGCAGGCGCACGAGCTCCGCGTAGAGGCTGAGGGGGGTCGAACCCGTGGCCAGCCCGAGCACGACGCCGCTTCCGTCCGGGCGGCCGCGGCGGATCAGCGCGGCGATTTCCCGGGCGAGCGCGCACGACGCCGCCACACTGTTTGGGAAGACCGCCAACGGCGCGTGCTCGAAGCCGCACGGGGCTAGGAAGGGCAGTCCGGGCTCGCTGCTCATGGTCGCGGCGTCAGTATTACTCGGCCGCACGACGAAAGGGCATACAAAAAGTGGTTCCAGGATCCCCAACCGCCGGCCGGTTCGACTCCCCCCAACCCAACACCCCGGGGAGGGACGCCCGATTCGGCGAAACTTGAGATGGACGCAGGTTAGTTCCGGAGAGCCGCCCCATCCAGGCCGCAAGCCGTTGGGATCGCCCCCCGATCGGCCGGGTTCGGCGTCCGATCAGACCATCCGGCGCACCCGGTCCAACACCTCGGCCTGCACCCGTCCAATCCGCGCTTCGACAAAGGCCGCCAGGCTTGGTCCTCCCGGTTCCAGCAACGGCGCGAGATCGAGCGCCCAGGTGATGCCCGCGAAGCGGTCGGTGGCATGGCTCGTGTGAAACGTGGCGTGGGCCGCGCGCCGGCCCAGGGTTCCCCGGTCGTAGCGCTTGCCGCCGGCGATCTGCGACTCGAAGGCGGCCAGGAGCCGGGCGGCCAGCGCGGGTTGGCGGCCGGCATCCAGGGCGAGTTTGTCCGCATCGAGGATCCAATCGAGATCGCGCCAGACTTCGCAGCCGAGCACCCGCCGCGGCCGCGCTTCGGCGGGCAGCGCGCGCAGGGCCTCAAGGCAGCGGCCGAGCACGGCGACATGGGTGTCGTGGCGGTCGAGCGGATTGTGCAGATAGACCGTGCCAGGCCGGCCCGCCGCGAAAATCGCGGCCAGATCGGCCGCGACCGCGGGCGCACCCGGTGGCTTGACCGCCGCGCTCGGATGCCCGAGCTGGATCTGGATGGCGTAACGGCCGATTGCCGCCGCGTTCCGCTGCTCCTGGCGCCGCACGGCCTGCATTTGTTCGTCGGAAAATGCCGCGTAGGCGCCGGTCCGCGGAGAACCGGCCCCGTTGGTCACGACCACGCCCGCGAAGGCCCCGCCCGGCTGCTCGAGCGCGTCGCAGATTCCCGCATGGGCCATGATTTCGATATCGTCGGCGTGGGCGGCCACACACAGGTGCGTGGCCCGCGCCAGCGCCTGGTCCGGATCGGTCCCGTCCGGCACGAAGACGTCGGCTTGGGCAGTGGCGAACTTCACGCGAAGAAGGTCGGACCGGTCTCGAAGCCACGGGGGAAAGTCACGCCGCGGCGAATGGCTGGATGGTAATGAGACATGCGGGCGATGAGTCCCCTAGGCTTCGGTAAATGGATTGAGCGTGTTGACGCCGGAGCGTTGAAAATCGACGACGTTGCGGGTTACCACGGTCAGCTTATGTTCCAACCCGGTGGCCGCGATCAGTCCGTCGGATACCGGAAGGGGTTGGCCGGGCGACAATCGTCCCCACCGGTCGGCCACGGCCGAGGTGATGGGCAGCACGCGTTCGGCGTAATGGGCTTCCAACCCGAGCAGCCACCGGTCGAGCGCGCCGGCCGCCCTGGCATCCCTGCTCCGGTGCAGCTCAAGTCCCCGACGGATATCTCCCAGCGTGATGACGCTGAGGAATGCTTCGTCCGGTTCAATGCCGGACATCCAGGCGGCCACTCCCGGATTGCAGGTGGACCGCCGAAGCTCGGATATGATGCAGGTGTCGAGCAGGTACGCCATCAGAGTGCGACCGGTCGGGGCAGGTCGGCGGCGCGGGGGAATTCCACCGCGACGCCAGGCGGGATGCGGCGGAGATAGTCGACGAAGCTGCGCTGCGGACCCGGGCGATTGCCGACCAAAGCCGAACGCAGCAAACGCCGATGCGCCTCCTCAACCGAAACCCCCTGGGCGGCAGCGCTGCTGCGGAGCTTCTTCACAACCGCCGACTCGATATCACGCACCAAGAGTTGAGCCATGGACGCAGGTTGCTATCACTGATATCGCCTGTCAAGCCACGTCATTCACTCGCCCGCCGCAGCCTCGGCGAAGGCGGGGGGATAGTTGACTTCACCGAGCGCATCGCAAAAACTCGCGCCCAATTCCCATGGAACCGATGTCCAATACGTCGACGGTGGTTTGGCTGCTGGTGGGCCTGGCCCTCTGGCTAGCCGCGACGGCCATCAATCTATCCTACGCCGGGGCCTGAGGCCGGGCCCTCGGATAACCGCTTCCGAATCGGCTGCGATGCGCCCCGGCCTGTCGTCTTTGCTGCGCGTCCTGGGTGCCGCGGTCGCGTTGGCCCCGGCGCTGCTCCGGGCGGATGAGCCGGAGGCCTTTCCGGTGACCATCCGCGTCGACGCGGGCCAACCGGGCGAGCGACTGGCGCCGATCTGGCGGTTTTTCGGCTACGACGAGGCCAATTTCACGACGATGCGCGATGGCCAAAAGCTCCTGAGCGAGTTGGCCGTCCTGGGCCAGCGCGCCAGTGCGCCGGTCTACATTCGCTGCCACCACCTATTGACGAGCGGCGATGGCGTGCCCGCCTTGAAGTGGAGTTCGACCGGCGTCTATTCCGAGGATGCGGCCGGCCATCCGGTTTATCGTTGGGCGATCTTGGACGGCATTTTCGACACGTACGTCGCCCGCGGGCTCCGCCCCTATGTGGAGATCGGCTTCATGCCCGAGGCCTTGTCGCTTCGACCCGACCTCTATCCCCACCATCCGCCCCCCAACGAACGGGCGCCGGTCGACGGCGGCCAGGCGTATCCGCCCAAGGACTATGCCAAATGGGGCGAACTGGTCTACCAGTGGGCCCTGCACTGCCGGGTCCGCTACGGCGCGGCCGAAGTCTCCGGTTGGTGCTGGGAGGTTTGGAACGAGCCGAACATCCTCTATTGGCGCGGCTCGCCGGACGACTATTTCCGACTTTACGATTTCGCGGTGGACGGCCTGCGCCGGGCCTTGCCCACCGCCCAGGTCGGCGGACCGGAGACGGCGGGCGGCCCGGGCGGGCCATTTCTGGCCGCCTTTCTCGCGCACTGCGCGCACGGGACCAACGCGGCCACCGGCCAAGCGGGCGCACCCCTCGACTTCATCGCGTTTCACGCCAAAGGCCGGCCGCGCTGGGTCGATGGCCACGTGGTCATGGGCTTGGCCGACCAATTCCGGGATATCGATCGGGCATTCGCCGTCGTCGCGTCGTTTCCCGAGTACCGCCGGACTCCGATCGTGATCGGCGAGTGCGACCCGGAAGGCTGCGCCGCCTGCCGGACCCCCGCGGATGCCTACCGCAACGGCACGCTCTACCCGAGCTTCACGGCCGCGAGTTTCGGCCACCTGCGCGAACTCGCCGAAGAGCGGGGCGTGAACCTGCGGGGCGCGCTCACCTGGGCCTTCGAATTCGAGAACCAGCCGTATTTTGCAGGTTTCCGCGCCCTGGCGACCAACGGCATCGACCTGCCGATCCTCAACCTTTTCCGACTCTATGCCAAGATGCCGGGCCGGCGCCTGCCCGCGGTCAGCACGCACGGCATCGCCGCCGCCGCGATCGAACAATCGGGGGTGCGCGCCGCGGCCGACGTCTCGGCGCTGGCCAGCCGGTCGACCGATGGGATCGCCGTCATCGTCTGGCACTACCACGATGAGGATCGGCCGGGGCCGGCCGCGCAGGTCACCGTGGCGATCGACCACCCGCCGCCGGCCCTCCGGGCGGCCGGCGAACGGGTCCAATGCTTTCGCATCGACGACGCGCACAGCAACGCCTACGCCGCGTGGTTGCGCGCCGGTTCGCCCCAGCCGCCGAATCCCGCGCTGAGCGTGGATCTGGCCCGCGCGGGCCGGCTGGCCGAACCCGAACTGCTGCCGGTCACCGCGGATGCGGCCGGCGCCGTCTCGGTCGCGCTGGCGCTGCCCCGGCACGGGACGGTCCTGCTGGTCTGGCGCACGCGCATTCCGGCTGGATTACCGGTCGCGGCGCTGAAAGAGTGAACTTTCGATGAACCCCAACCCCGCCTCATCGGCCCCTGCGAGCGCGAATGGCCCGACTCCGACCTACCGCGGACCATTCGCGGTCATGACGACTCTGTTCTTCATGTGGGGTTTCGTCACCGTGTGGAACGACATCCTGATCCCGCGATTCAAG
>CAZWMF010000088.1:0-10607 GCA_964634535.1 uncultured Opitutaceae bacterium
GTTCAAGGTGGGGGTGTGGATCGGGCCGGACGGCCGCGGCGTCGTGGCCGCGCTCGATCCCGGCGCCTACGGCGGCAAGGTCGACGAGGACCTGAGCCAGAGCCGCGGCTGGCTCGAGCGCATCGATCACACCGGGAGCCTGTCCGGCGTGTATGTCGATTATCACTACTATGGCACGGGCGACCAGGGGGGGGCGCCGCCGGAAAGTTCGGTCCAATGGATCGAGCGGAGCGTGGCCGGCACCGGACCGGTGCGGGTCGTCTCGTCGACGGCGGACCGGATGGTCCGGGATCTGACGGCCGAGCAGACGGCGCGCCTGCCGCACTACCAGGGCGAATTGCTGCTCGTCAACCATTCGGCCGGCTCGATCAACTCGGCCGGGTACATGAAGCGGTGGAACCGCAAGAATGAGCTGCTGGCCGACGACGCGGAGCGCGCGGCGGTCGCGGCTGATTGGCTGGGCGCGGCTCCGTATCCGTCGGCGCGGCTCTACCGCGCCTGGGATCTGCTCCTCGGTTCGCAGATGCACGACATGCTGCCCGGGACCAGCCTGCCGCTGGCCTACCAGTACTGTTGGAACGACGAGTGTCTGGCGCAGAACCAGTTCGCGGGGGTTTTGCAGGACGGGCTGGGCGGCGTGGCCGCGGCCCTCGACACGCAGGGGCCGGGCGTGCCGCTGGTCGTGTACAATCCCTTGTCGATTGCGCGGGAGGATGTGGTCGAGGCGGAGGTCCATTTCGCCGGACGGGCGCCGGAAAACGTGCGGGTGGTCGGCCCCATGCAGACGGACGTGCCGGCGCAGATCGTCGGCCGGGACGGCGATCGGCTGACCGTGTTGATTCTGGCGCGGGTGCCCGCGGTCGGGTTTTGCGTTTATTCGGTCCAACCGGCCGAGGCGCCCTCGTCCGGCCCAGGCTCCCCGCTGCTCGCCGGGCCGGGGGGAATCGAAAACGCGCGGTATCGGGTCGGCTTGAACGCGCAGGGCGACGTCGCTTCGATTTACGACAAGCGGGCGGGTCGGGAACTCCTGGCGGCGCCGCTGCGCCTGGCGTTTCAGTACGAGAAGCCGGCGATCTATCCGGCCTGGAACATGGATTGGGAGGATCAGAGCCAGCCGCCCCGCGGCTATGTCGATGGGACGCCCGCGATCCGCGTGGTCGAGGCCGGGCCGGTGCGGGTTGCCCTGGAAATCAGCCGGGAAGCGGAGGGTTCGCGCTTTGTCCAGACCGTGCGGCTGGGGGCCGGCGACGCGGGCGAGCGCGTCGAATTCGACAGCCGAATCGACTGGCAGTCGCGCGAATGCGCGCTCAAGGCGGTGTTTCCGCTCACGGTCGCCAACCCCGAGGCGACCTACGACGGCCAGATCGGCACGCTGCGGCGGGGCATCAACAACCCGAAGCACTTCGAGGTGCCGCAGCACCTGTGGTTCGACCTGACGGATGCCGGCGGGGCCTACGGCGCGGCCGTGCTCAACGACTGCAAGTACGGTTCGGACAAGCCCGACGACCACACGCTCCGGCTCACGCTCTTGTACACGCCCGGGGTGCGCGACAGCTTCCAGGACCAAGCGTGCCAGGACGAGGGCCGCCACCGGATGCTCTATGCGATCATGGGGCACGCGGGCGATTGGCGGGATGGCGGCGTGCCGGCGGCGGCCAACCGGCTGAACCAGCCTTTGGTGGCCGCGCAGGTCGATCCGCACGCCGGGCGGCTCGGGCGGGTCTGGTCGCTGCTGTCGGTAAATTCCCCGCAGGTATTGGTGATGGCGCTCAAGCGCGCCGAGGACAGCGACGCCGTGATCGTTCGCCTGAACGAGAAGACGGGCCGGCCCGCCGCGGGCGTGCGCGTGGCCTTCGCCGTGCCGATTCTGGCCGCGCGCGAGGTGGACGGGCAGGAACAGGATCTGGGCCCGGCGGTGCTCGAGGGCGGGGTGCTCGCGACCGAGGTGTCGGCTTACGGCTTGCGCACGTTCGCCGTCCGTCTTGGACGGCCGCCGGTCGAACTCGCGCCGCCGGCTTCGGAGTCGGTGGCCTTGAAGTTCGATGTCGCCGCCGCCACGGCGCCCGGAACGGCTTCGGCCCAGGGCTTCGACGGCCAGGGCCGATCCTATCCGGCGGATGCGTTGCCCGGCACGGTCCTTTGCGATGGCGCGGCGTTCGCGCTGGGTGGGGCCGGCGCGGGCCGGCCGGATGCGCTGGCTTGCCAGGGCCAGACGATCGCGTTGCCCGAAGGCGACATCCGCCGGGTGTACGTGCTCGCGGCCGCGACCGGCGGCGACGCCGATGGGGTATTTGGCGTGGGCGAGCGGACGGTGCGGGTGCGCGTGCCCGAATGGACGGGCTTCGTCGGTCAGTGGGATACCCGGCTATGGCGGGATCCGCAGCCGCCCATCGTGTTCGATTGGCGCAATCCTCTGGTGGGGCTCAAGCCGGCCTTCCTCAAGGAGGCGGAGGTGGCCTGGTACTCCTCCCATCGGCACGATGCGGCCGGCGCCAACGAGCCGTATTGCTACAGCTATCTGTTCAAGTTCAGCTTCGATGTGCCCGCGGGGGCCCGTGCGCTTCGACTGCCGGACGAGCCGCGCATTCGCGTGTTTGCGGTGAGCGTCGGCCGGGGGGTCCACGATCGGGTTCGGCTGGCGAGCCCGGTCTTCGAGCGCTTTGCGGATCACCGGCTGGATGCTCCGTGGTTTTCGCCGGCGCCCGGGCGGTTTGCGGACACGACCGAGGTTGCGTTGGTGCATCCCTTGTATTGGGAGGACGGCGGCCTGCACTATACCCTGGACGGCAGCGAACCGACGAGCGCCTCGCCGGTGTATGCTCCGGGTAAACTTGTCCTCACCGCCTCGACCGTCATCAAGGCGCGGTACATACCGAGCGGTGCGACGCCGGGCGCCCTCGGCGCGGCCGAGGGTCCCGAAGCGACGGGGCGCTTTGAGGTGCAGGACACCACGCCGCCGCGAGTCGCCGCCGCGTTTGGCACGACGGCGGGGGCGCAGCTGGCCGTCGTTTTTTCCGAGCCGGTCACGCCGGCGTCCGCACAGGATATCAGCCATTACCGTCTCGGCGGGCAGGGCAACCCGCGGACGGCGGTCCTGGACGATGCCGGTCGGACCGTGACCCTCACTTTCCCCGCGGTCTTGACCGGGGCCGAAAACTTGGAGGTCGCGGGGGTCGCCGACACGTCGCCCGCCGGCAATTCCCTGGTGCGCGCCCAGATTGCGCCGGCGATCGAAAAACCGACGCTGCGCATCGGCGCGATTCAATGTCCGGAGGAGGCGAGAGACATCCCTGTGCCCGCACCCGGGGGGCGCTGGAGCTACAATTTCTTCGTGCGGGTGACGAATGCGCCGGCCAACCGCACGCTGATCGCCGGCTTCGGCCGCCTGCCGGAGGGCAGGGACGGCTTCGGCCCGTATCTGGGCAAGGCCTCCGGCGGCTTGGAGTTCTGGGCCCACGGGTTGGATATTCCAACCGAAAGCCCCCTAAACGTCGGCCGTTGGGAGATGCTGACCGTGACCTACGACGGCCGCAATTTCTCGGTTTTCCAGGACGCGAACAAGATTGGCGACGGCGTCGCCGACCTGCCCGACGGCGAGGCGGTATTGCGGGTGGGTCCGCTCGATCCCTGGGATCATCTGCGCCGGTTTGCGGGCGAAATCCGCGACGTGACCTTCTGGCCGGATGCATTGGCGCCGGAAACGATCGGCCTGTTGTGGAACGCGGGAAAGGGGGCGCCCTGAGCCTGATTTCGGCATCGATTGGACCCGGGGCGCGGTGGGCGCTGCTCGCCGCCGGGGCCTTTTGTGCGTCCCTTCCTCTTGGGGCGCATCCGGCGAACCTGACGGCGGCCCTTTTTCGGGTCGAGGCCGACGGGCGATATGCGCTCGGCCTGGATTTCGACGCGCTCGCCTTCGCGATCGACGACCTGCCCGGGCGCATTCCCGACGCGGCTTGGGCGGCGGCGGCGGCGGCGCCGGAGGCGGAGCGGGCCGCGATGCAGGCCGATATGGCGGAGCGATGGCGCCGCGGCACCGTGCTGGAAGTCGATGGGCGCGCGATGGGCTTTGAGCAGGTGAGCCTGCCGCCCGCTGCGGAGGTGTTTCGGCTTCGTCGGCAGTCGGGTCTCAGAATTCCCGTGCTGCTCGAGGCGAGGGCGTCCGGCCGGCTGCCGTCCGGCCGGCACCGCGTGCGCCTGCGCTTTCCCGAGGTGATCGGCACCGTTGTCGTCACCTACGACTTTCCCGGCCAGGAGCCGACCGCGCAACCGGCGGAGGCCGGCGAGTGGACGGCACCCGTGGAGATGGCCGTCGAGCCGGGCGATTGGGTTTTCGCCGGATTGCGATCGTGGGGCCGTTTTGTGGGGTTGGGTTTCCGCCACATCGTGCCGGAGGGGCTCGACCACATTCTTTTTGTCGTCGGGCTGTTCCTGTTGGGCGGGAGCCTCCGGGGACTGCTGGGTCAGGTCACGGCCTTTACACTGGCCCATTCGGTGACGCTCGGCTTGGCGCTCTATGGCGTTTGCCGCTTGCCGCCGAAGATCGTCGAGCCGCTGATCGCGATTTCGATTGTGCTCATCGCCGTGGACAACCTGCGTTCCCAGCGGCCGGGACCGCGCCGCTACGCCCTGGTCTTCGGATTTGGGCTGGTGCACGGGCTCGGTTTTGCCGGTGCGCTGCTGGGCCTGGGCCTGGCCCGCCGCGAACTCGCGCCGGCCCTGGCCGGATTCAATGTGGGCATCGAGTTGGGGCAGCTGGCCGTCATCGCCGTGGCCTTCGCCCTGGTGGGCTGGCTGCGGAGCCGGCCCATCTATCGTTCGGCGGTGGTCGTGCCCGCGTCCTGCGGGATTGGAATCGTGGCCCTGGCCTGGACGATTCAGCGGGTGTTTTAGCCCGCGGGAATTGGGAGAATTTCGGTTCGGCTAATTGCAGCCGCAGCCCGAGCCGCCGACGCCGCGTCCGCCGGAGGCCGCCTCCCGGGAGAAGTAGACGTGCTCGGTCAGGGCGGTGGCCACGGGGTCGCGATTGGGATTCATCGTGTAGTCGGCCAGGGTGCCGCGCTGCCAGGGCTGCACCCGCACGGCCGCGGTGGTGGAACACCCGGACCAGCCGGCGGCCAGGCCGAGGAAGGCGGCGGCGAAGGCGATGGGCCGAAGGTTCATGAGCGGGCGGCGGGTTCGGCGAGCAGTGCCTCGACGTGCTGGCGCAGCTCGCGTTCGGTCGAGGCGCCGTGGAAACCGCGGTGCACGTAGCGTACGCGGCCGGTCCGATCGAGCAAGTAGCTCGTGGGCATGGTCGGAACCTGGACGGCGCCGACCAGGCGCTGGGCGGAGTCGAGCAAGACCGGAAAGGTAGGATGGAGCCGGCGGACGAAAGCGGCGTAGGCGGCGGGATCCTCGTCCACGCTCACCGCCACGATGGCGAGTCCGCGGCCGGCATAGTCGGCCTGCAGACGGTCGTAAACCGGAAACGACGCCTTGCACGGTGCGCACCAGGACGCGCAGAAATCCACCAGGATGATTTTTCCGGCGAGATCCGGCCGCGCCGCGCCGGTCAGCCCCGACGTCCAATCGGCGGGGAACGGGGCGCCGGGTTTGAGGTCGGCCCGCGCGAGCGCGAGCGCCGCTCCGGCCCATCCGACGGCCAGCCACCAGCGCAAGGGTGAACGATGCAGAATATTCATGGTTACCAGGAGTAGCGGAATCCGGCGGTCGTGATGCGGGCGTGGGGATAGTACGCCTGCGGGGTGACGCCGTCGGTGCCCCGCATTTGGTAGTCGTCGTAGGCGAGATCGACCGAAATGCCCGGGCGGATGGTCCAGACCGCCTTCAGGCCGAGCGTGCGGTTCAGTTCCGCCGAGAGCCGGTAGTCCGACGAATAGAATTCGCCGGTCCCGTCGGGGAAGGGGACCGGCACGATCCCGGTGCCGTCGAGCCGATAGTGATAGAAAAACGCGGCGCTTTGCTGATACAGGCGGGCGCTCGGGATCAAGACGACGGCTTCGCCCAGGTGCTGCAGCCACGATAGTTCGAGCGTATTGGCCTTCACCCCATAGGTGTCCTGGTAGTAGCGATAGCTGGCGTCGACGGCGCCGTGGGCCGCAGTAAACGCGCGGTTGAGCTCGAGAAAGGCGGTTGCGTGGTCTCGCAGGTTGGGCCGGTTCTCCACGAATTCCTTGTCCAGGTAGATGCTTTGAAAGACCTGGACCGAGGCTTCCACCACCTTGTATTGGTCGGTCAGAAAGCCGGTTTCCCGGCCCCAGGTGACGTCGAAGGTGACCGAGGTGTTCGGATCGAGCAGTTGGGTGACGCCGATCACGCCGTCGCCGCCGTGCTTGCGGCGCCAGGGCGGGCCGAAATAGAGGTAGCGCACATAATCCTCGGTGCCGGCCGCGCCGAGCAGGAGGGTCGTGTTCTTTTGATTGAAGTCGGTGGTCGTGTTGACCGACCAGCCGTAGGACGTGTAATCGTGCTCCCGGCTGTAGGCAAAGCCGAGGTCCACGTTCACGCGATCCTCCTGGCGGATGACGTCCGCCGACCAGGCTTTGCGATGATCCTCGGACTTTTGCAGCCAGGCGGTGGGGAAGAGCGCGATGGGCAGGCCGATGGGCGAGGCCCCGGTGATCGCGTCGTTGGTTCCGGTGAACTTGAGCTCCGTGTCGGTTCCCAGATCTTGCTGAACCAAAGCGCTCTGCGTGATAATCGCCATCCGGCCATCCGCTTCGGCATAGTCCGCATATTTGTACTCGAGGAGATCTTCCGCCCGAGTGGGGCGGACCAGAATCCCGAGCAAGGCCCCGGAGACCAGGATGGCGCGAAGGCGGAGGGAAATCGGCATCGAGCGGGCTGCGTTGGCCGGCAGTGTTCCTCGCCTTTCCGGGGCGGGCAAGCGCGAGGGGGACTTAAACCGTAACAGGATTGAAGGAAAAGAGGCTGGGACAGTGGTTTGAGCGAGCGCTTGATTCCCGGCGCGGCAGCGGCCTTGCTCGTCGGATGCGGCCGAATCCGGTGGCGTTGGATTGGTGCGAGGGGAAGGAACCCGGCTGGAGGCGCGTCTGGGCCATGGGCACGGCGCTGACGTTCGCTTTCGGGGGCGCCTGCATCTGGGAATTGGCCGTGGGTCCGGCGGGCAACTGGGTGCTCGGGGTCCTTTTTGCCGCGGGCACGGCGTCGGCCTGCATCGCCTGGGTGGCCCTCCGGCGGCTGGATGTGGTGGCGGCCGCCCGCGCCGGCGGTCCCGATCACGTGCTGCGCCGGGCCCATGTCCGTTCCGGGTTCGTCGGGCTGGCCTGCGGCATCGCCTTTGCTCTATTGGGGCGAATTGAGTTTGGACTGATGGGCCGCGAATACGGGGACCCGGGCGCCGGCTTCGCGGCGGGGATCCTGGTCGGATTGTGCATCCTGTGTCCGGCCGTCGTGTTCACCGTGGGGGCGACGCATGCGGCCGCGCGCCGATGCAAGGCCGACGAAATCGAACGGTTGCGGGCCAGCGGGGAGAGCTTGGCGCCGTGGGAGATGCATCGGCCGGGCGGCACGGTGCTTCGCCATTGGCGGGGGCTGTACAACCTGCCGCGCGCCTTTTGGCTGCACGGCGTCGGCGTCACCTTTGGCATGGCCCTATTTTCGACCGCCGCCGGCTTGGTCGCGATCCAGATCGACGTGGGTCTGAGCGCGCTCGTGGCCTTTGGCATCCTGCTCCTGAATCCTCCGCTCCTGGTCTGGCAGATGGTCGGAATCTGGCGGTCGGCCCAGCGCTACCGGGCTTACCACCGACGGGTCTGGTTGTCCGCATTGGCGCAGGGCTTTGTCGTGGTGGCCTCGGGCGTGCTCGCCTATTCGTTTTCGACCGGGGCGGTCGGCCAGGCGCGCGAGTTGCTCGAGATTTTGCGGGGGGACCCCGGCTGGACGGCCTTTACCGCCACGCTGGACCCGTCGGGCCGCGAGGTCACCGTCCGGGGAAACCTGCAGAGCGGCTGCCACTGGGAGTTCGCGCGGGTGCTGGCCTCCGCGCCCAAGGCGGCGACGGTGTTGATCGACAGTCCGGGCGGCCGCCTGATCGAGGGCGAGCGCATGGCGGCCGAGGTCCGGCGGCGCCACCTGGACACCCGGGCGGTGGGCGACTGCGAGAGCGCCGCCACCGTCGTGTTCCTGGCGGGCGAGCATCGCACGCTCGGGCCGAAGGGCACGCTGGGCTTCCACTCCCCGTCGCTCACCGGAGCGTCGGCTCTCATGACCATCGCCATGAAGTTCCAGCTGGATTTCGACATGCGGGCGGCCGGGGTCTCGGAGGTGTTCGTCCGGCGGACCTTGGACACCGCGCCCGACGACATGTGGTTTCCGGACCGCTCGGTGATGCGGGCGGCCGGGGTGCTGACCGGGCCGTGAGGCCGGTTTTTCTTGAGCGTTGAACGTTTGGCGGGAGCCGATACCGATTGGCGGGGATGGAACCAGGGCCGGCAGCAGAACGGATCGCGCAGCTTCGGCGGGCAATCGCCCGCCACGACGACCTGTATTATCGCCAGGCCGCACCCGAGATCGGCGACCAGGACTACGATCGGCTCAAGCGCGAATTGGCGGATCTCGAACGCGAGCATCCCGAGGCGGCCAGGGTGGCGGGCGAGGATTCGCCGAGCGAACGCATCGGCGACGACCGGTCCGAGGGCTTTGCGCGGTACCGCCATCGGCAGCCGATGCAGAGCCTGGACAACACGTATTCCGAGACCGAACTGCGGGAGTTTCACGCCCGCTTGGCCCGGCTGCTCGGCCGCGACGATCTGGCCTACACGGTCGAGCCGAAGATCGACGGGCTGGCGGTGAGCCTGACCTACGAGGGCGGGAGGCTGATTCGGGCGGCGACGCGGGGCAACGGGGTCGAGGGCGACGAGGTGACCGCCAACGTGCACACGCTGCGCCACCTGCCGCGCCACCTGAAGGCCGGGCCCGCCGGCGTGCCCGCGTACATCGAAATCCGCGGTGAGATCTATCTGACGCTTGAGGAATTTGCCCGGATCAACCAGGAGCGGGAGGAGGCCGGTCTCGAGCGGTTTGCCAACCCGCGCAACCTCGCCGCCGGCACGTTGAAACAGCTGGATCCGCGCGAGGTGGCGCGCCGCAAACTGGAAATCGTCCTCTACGGCGTGGGCTATTGCGAGCCGGCGGACGCGATCGGGACGAGCCAGGCCGCGTTTCAGGAGCGGTTGCGGCAGTGGGGGCTGCCGACGGTGGAGCGGTATTGGGCAGTTCGCGGGATCGACGAGGTCTGGGCGGCGATTCAAGCCCTCGACCCGTTTCGCCGCACGCTGGCCTTCGCGACCGATGGGGCGGTGGTGAAGCTCGATTCGTTCGCTTTGCAGCGGGAGGCGGGCAGCACGAGCAAGGCGCCGCGCTGGGCGATCGCGTATAAGTTTGCGGCGGAGCGGGCCGAAACCCAGCTGCGCGCGATCACGGTGCAAGTGGGGCGAACGGGGGTGCTCACCCCGGTGGCCGAGTTGGAACCGGTGCAATTGGCCGGATCGACCGTCGGCCGGGCGACGCTGCACAATCGCGACGAGATCGCCCGCAAGGATGTGCGGGTCGGCGATTTCGTTTACGTCGAGAAGGCCGGAGAGGTCATTCCGGCGGTGGTCGGCGTCAACCTCGAGCGGCGCCGGCCCGAATGCGTCGCGTATGTCTTTCCCTCCGTCTGCCCGGCCTGCGGGACGCCGACCCTGCAGCGGCCGGGCGAGGTGGCGGTGCGCTGTCCGAACTACGATTGTCCGGTCCAGGTGCGCCGGCGCGTCGCCCATTTCGCCTCGAAGGGGTGCGTGGACATCGACGGCCTGGGGACCGCCCTGGTCGATACCTTGGTCGAAAAGGGCTGGGTGCGCGGGCCGGACGACCTCTACCGGCTCAAGCGAGCCGAATTGCTGACGCTCGGGAAAAGCGTCGAGAAATCGACGGACAAACTGCTCGCCGCTCTAGCGGCGAGCAAGCGGGCCGAACTCTGGCGCTTCATCAACGGGCTGGGGATTCCGCACGTGGGCGTGGCGGCCGCGAAGGATCTGGCGGCGCGTTTCCGGAGTTTGGACGCCCTGGCCACCGCCCGGCGGGAGGACTTTCTATCGGATAAGGACGAGAGCCGGATCGAGGGCATCGGCGAGACGATGGCCGACGCGATTTTGGAGCATTTTCAACAGCCCCGGCACCGGATGCTGATCGATGAGTTGAAGGAATTGGGGATCGATCCGGCGGCGCCGGCCGGGGCGGCCGGCAGCGCGCCGCTCGAAGGCAAGACCTTCGTGCTCACCGGCACTCTGCCCGGCCTGAGCCGGGAAGAGGCCACGGCCCGCATCGAAGCGGCGGGCGGCCGGGTGAGCGGCAGCGTGAGCAAGAAGACCAGCTACGTGCTGGCGGGCGAGGAAGCCGGCTCCAAGCTGGACAAGGCCCGGAGCCTGGGCGTGAGCGTGATCGACGAGGCCGAATTCCGACGATTGCTCGAAGGCGGCCGCCCGCAAATCGCCTGAGACTTGCGGGCGGATTGGGCCGGGGGAATCAACCGGGTCGGCCGGCGCGCCGATCACGGGACTTCATAGACCTCGATCAGGACGTTGCCGCCGCCGCCGGAAACGCTG
>CAZWMF010000089.1:0-6021 GCA_964634535.1 uncultured Opitutaceae bacterium
GTGGACAGGCCGAACATCAGGTGGCGATCGTCGAGCCAGTTGACGTCGTAGAAGTCCTTGTCGCCGAAGGCGTCGATCGCCTCGCCCTTGTGGGTGGTCAGATTCTGCACCAGGAGCTTGTACTTGTCCGAACCATTGGACATCAGGGCGGCCAAATAGGTGCCGGTGGCGTTCACCGATACGTCGTGCAGCAGCACGGGCCGGAAAAAGTCCTGAATCGGGATCGGCTCGGTGGCGGGCACGGGATCGATGCGATCGAGGTCGATGGACGCGGCGGCCGCGCGACCGACGGCGAATCCAACGATACCCCAGGCTAACCAAGTGCGGATCAACGGGGTGAAGCGGATAGGATTGCTCACAGAGTACGAAAACGCGCTTGGGGGCCCGGCGGCAAGCGTCGAATGGAGGCGAAAGTCGATTGTCAAAATCCTGCGAGCATCACGGACTCCGCGCCTATCCGCGGGCGGCCTCGGCTCGACGCGGTCGCCCAATTCCGCCGTATTCCCGCGCGCGTCGGTCGGATCCGCCGTCCCCCATGGTCCGCAGGCGGGGATTCCCGTCCCTTTGGATGCGCGGGCGGGACGGGAGCGGGAAATTTCGCGTTCCGATTCGCGCCAGGTCACAAAGCGACCATGGTAGCCGGACCTTGACCGCCGCGCCGCACCTTTTCCTCGCCCATATCGTGGCCTTCCTGGTCATCGTTCCGACCCTGGCCGACCACTGGACGTTTGCGCGCTGGCAGGGGCGGACAGACGCCCGGTCGCGCGTGTGGACCTATCGCGCCATCATCGGGTGGCAATGGCTGACCGCGGCGGCGGCGGTCGCCACCTATGGCTTCGGCGTGCTCCGGGCCCCTCCGGTCGGTGCTACCGGTTTCGCGTGGATTCCGAACTTCTGGCTTGCACTGGCCGCCGCCGCGGTCCTCGTGGCCACTGTGGTCCGACGGGATTTCGCGGTCGCCCGGGATCCGGCGCGGACGGCCGAACTCGCCCGCGGTCTGGGGAAAATGCGCGCGTTCTTGCCGCACACCGCGCGGGAGCGGGCCTGGTGGGCGCTGCTCGCCGTCACCTCGGGAACGTGCGAGGAGGTGATGTTCCGCGGCTTTCTCCTGCATTATTTCCAAGGCGAACCGTGGGGCTGGGGCCTGGTTGGCGGTCTGGCCGCCGCCTGCCTGATTTTTGGCCTTGGGCACCTCTATCAGGGGCTCTGGTTCGGGCTGCGCGCGGTCGTGGCGGCGGCCGTGTTCGCCTGGCTGTTTATCGCGAGCGGCAACCTGGTCCTGCCGATCGCCGTCCACGTTCTCACCGACCTCAATGTGCTCGTTTCCATCCGGCTGGCCCGGCGGGCTCCGGCCACCGCCCGTCACGGTTCCACGAAGACCGCCAGTTGAGGGTAGGCGAGGTCGAGCAGCGCCCGGGCATCCCAATTGGTCAGCCGAAAGCAGCCGTGGGATTCGGTGATCCCGATGTTCTCCGGCTCGGGCGTCCCATGGATGCCATAACCGGACCGGTCGAGGCCGATCCAGGCGACGCCGACCGGATTGTTCGGGCCGGGTGGCAGGGTGAGTTTGCGGCCGAGCGATCGGGCCTCCTCGGATTCGGGGAATATGTCCGGATCGAACGTGTAGTCGGGATTTGGAATGATCACCGTCACGTGCAATTCGCCTCCGGGGCGCTTCTCGACTTGCCGGGCGATGCTGACCGGGAAATGGGCGATCACGGTGCCGGCGTCGTCGTACACTTCGAGAACTCGTTGGGATAGTGTAATTTGAATGCGTTGCGCGGCGGCGCGCGCCAACCGGCGCACCGGGTCCGGCACGGTGAGACGAGCTCCGGCGCCAACCCGGGTCCAATCGATCCCCGGATTGAGCCGGCGTATCAGTCGCTCGCTCGCGTGGGCGTGCTCGGCCACGAGTTCGAGGACCGTCGCGAAGTCCAACGCGGTTTGCTGGGATTTGCCGAGCCAGGTGGGACTGAGCGGCTGGATGTGCCGCAGGTCGTCGACGGTGAGCGCGATTTCGACGAGCGGCGCCGAATCGAGCAGCAAGGCCGCCTGCGTGGCCGGTCCGAGATCGCCGGTGGCCTCGAGCCCACGGCTCGCCTGGAACGCGGCCAGGGTCGCGGCCGACTTCGGTCCAGGCACGCCGTCGATGCAGCCGCACGAGAAATCGATCCGCGCGAGAGCGATCTGCGCTTCGAGCCAGGTGGCCACGGGCCGTGGATAGGCGGGGGTAAATTGAACCTGGGGCGGCCGGCCCGTCCCGTCGGCGGGCGCGGCCGGTCCACTCGCCGCCGGCAGCGCCGCCGCCCCGACGACCCCGAATACCCAGGAGCCCAGGGCGAGCAGGTTCCGAGGAAAATCGGCAAGGATGCGGATCGGCATCGCGGGCAGTGACACCGCGAATCGCGCGGATTTCAACCTCCAAGCGGTCTCAGCGGCGCGTTCACTGCCCCGGCCACCGGGCCCGCGGTCCGCCGCCGCTTTCGCATTTGCGTGCTTTCGGTCGTTCGGCTAGGCACCGGGGCTCGTCATGAAAATCGTCCCGCTTGTCTTGGGTTGCGCTCTCGGATTGGCCCTGCACTCGACTGGCCTCGGTGCGGCGCCGGCAAACCCGCCGGACGACTACGTCGGCCCGGCCTGGGCGCTCCTCGACTCGGCGCCGGTCTGCGCGGCCGCGGCCCAGATCACGCCCGCGACCCTGGCCAACTGCGACTACGCCATCGTGGACGCGAAGTCGGTCCGCGCCTACCGAGCCGACGGCACCGGCGGCAGCCAGGACGAGGAGTACGTCAAGGTTCTGACCGAACGGGGCAAGCGCCTGAAGCGGATCGTGAGCCAGCAATTCGAGGCGCCCTACAACACGGTGGTCGTCGTGAAGCTCGAGATCATCCGGCCCAATGGGACGGTCGTGCCGGTCGACGTCGCGGCCAATTCCAAGGAAAGCATCGATAGCTCGGCGATGGCGATGAACATCTACGACCCGAATATGCGCGTGCTCAACGTGAATATCCCCGAGCTCGATTTGGGCGACCTCATTCATTCGGTGATCCGCCAGACCACGCTGCGGCCGATCATTCCCGGCGAATTCGCCGAATCCAACGTGTTCGAGGAGGAGGGCTTCATCCGCCACCTGTCTTACGAGGTGCGCGCCCCGGCCGACCGGCCGCTGCGCCACGATGTGATCCGCGACGAGGTTCCGGGCACGATGGCGAAGACGGTGACCCGGGGCGCGGATGGGGGCTGGATTTACCACTGGGAGGTCAATCGGGTGCCGCGGATCTACGACGAACCGTCGATGCCTCCGGCCATCATGACCCTGCAGCGCCTGTTCGTGAGCACCCTGCCGGATTGGCCGGCCGTCTCGCGCTGGTACTGGAAGCTCAGCGAGGCCCACCTGGCGGCGACCTCGCCGGAAATGAAGCAGACGGTCGACGGCTTGGTGGCGGGCCTTTCCGGCGACGCGGAGCGGCTCAAGGCGATTTTTTACTACGTGTCGAAAAACATCCGGTACATGGGCATCACCCCGGAGAAGGACCGGCCCGGTTACGAACCCCACGACGTCCGGCTGACCTACCTGAAGAAATACGGGGTCTGCCGGGACAAGGCGGCCCTATTGGTGGCGATGCTGCGCTCGGCCGGGTTCAAGGCCTTTCCCGTGCTCGAGAGCTACGGCTGGCGCAAGGACGACGAGGTGCCGGATACCGATTTCAACCATGCGATCGTCTCGGTTGAAGATGCGCCCGGCCACTACGTCCTCATGGATCCGACCGATGAGAATACCCGGGACCTGCTCCCGTCCGAGGAATGCAACTATAGTTACCTCGTGTGCCGGCCGGAAGGGGAGGGCATCAAGGTCATCCCGGTGAAGCCGCCCGAAATCAACATGATGGGCATCCGCACGACCGGTGCGCTGGACGCGGCCGGCACGCTCCAGGCCGTGGCCGAGCTGTCGTTCGACGGAATCAACGACAATGCCTATCGGGCGGCGCTCGCCCAGATGAAGCCGGATATGCGCCGGCGCCTGTTCGAGACCTTCCTCAAGCAGGCCGTGCCGGGGGCCCGCTTGACCGCCCTCCAGGTCGCGCCGGCGAACATGCTCGATCTATCCGCGCCGGTCCACGTGGAGCTGAAATTCCTGGTCGACGGATTGACGGCCGGCGGCGGCAACAAGGCGGTGGTCAGTCTGCCCTGGCTCGGCGGCCGCTTCGGCATCGTGAGCTTTCTGCTGCGCGGCGCCAGCCTGGCGCAGCGGAAATATCCGTTCGAGACCTATGTGGCCTGCGGCCTGCGCGAAGAGCTCAGCATCAAGCTGGACCCGGCCTACACCGGCGTGGTCGCGGTGCCGTCGTGCGTGCCGGTGGACGACTCGACCAAGAGCTATCAGGAACGGGTGTCGGTGCGGGACGGCACCCTCACCGCGACCCAGGAGCTCAAACTCAAAGTGGCGGAATTTAGCCCGCGGCAGTACCTCGATTTCAAGCGGACGTTGGAAGCCATGGCCTACGACCAGCGCAAGGCCCCGATTCTGACTTTGGCCGAGTCGGCCGCGGCCCGGCCGGCGGCGGCCGGCTTGGGCGCCGTGCCGCCGGTGGAATCCGACAGCCAGCTCATCGAGGAGAGCGATGCCGTGACGATCCGGGACGCCCACGACGCCACCGCGACCGTGCATTCGATCCGGCGAATCCTGACCTACAATGGCAAGAAGACCTATTCCGAGGTTAAATTCCCCTATAACCCAGCCATCCAGCAGGTCAGAATCGTGCGGGCGCGGGTGACTTCCCCGGCCGGCGCGGTCCAGCAGATCTCCCCGGAGGAGATCAATGCGATGGACGACTCCTGGAACGCGGGGGCCAAGCGATACACGGGAGCCAAGATCCTCGTGGCCAGCCTGCCCGGCGTCGAAATCGGCTCGACCGTCGAGGTCGACGCCGAGGTGACGATAAAGCACAAGCCCTTCCTCGCGGGGTTCATTCCCTTTCAATTCTCCGATGCGGTGACCCGGGAATCGTTTGCAATCAACGCGCCGGCCGGCCTGTCGGTCGTCTCCACGGAACGCAATCCGGGCGCGATCGTGACGCGGGCGGCGGCGGGGGCCGACGGGGTCCGCCCGCTGCGCTGGCAAGCGGCCAATGTCCCGGCGTTGCCGGCCGAGCCCAATCCGCCGCCGGATTTTGTTTTCTTACCGGGCATCCAATATTTTGCCGGCGATCCGGCGGCGTACCTGCACGAGGTTTACGCCACGATGATCGATCGATCCAGTCACCGCGCCCAGGCCGCCGACCAGGCGCGGCGGCTGGTGGCCGGCGCCCCCGACCGCCTCGCCGCCTTGCGCTCGATTCGCGACTTCGTGGCCGAAAATATCCGACTGGCCGGGCCCGACTTCAGCTCCTTGCCGTTGTCCGAACTGTCCAACGCGGACACGACCCTGGCCGATGGCTACGGCCACGCGGCCGATCGGGCCATCCTGCTCCATGCGCTGCTCGATGCGGCCGGCTTCCAACCGCAGCTGCTGCTCGCTTCCGGCCTGCCTCCGATCGCCGGCGTGCGCGAGTTTGCCACCGCGTTTCCCCTGCCGTATGCTTACGATTATCCGCTGGTTCGGGTGGTGGTGGACGGCCAAGCGTACTATTTTAACGACACCGACCAATACGCCCGGCTGGGTTCGACCGGCCATGACGGCGAACTCGCTTTGGCATTGCCCGGCGGTCAGGCGGAGACCGTGCAGGCCGCGCGCGATTGCCGCCTGGAAACGCGGGAGGCTTATGCGATCGACCTTTCCGAAAACGGCACCGCGCGAATCGCGATTCGGCGAGAATATTTTGGGGCCGCGTTCTCCGAAAAGCACAAGTTTTTCGCCGAACTGCCGCCCGAAGAAAAGAAACGGTATTTCGAACAGGTCGTCTCGGGGGTAGCGCAAGGGGCCCGGCCGGTCAGTCCGCTGGCGACCCAGTTCGACCACAGCCCGGGGGTGGAAGCGTTTGCGGTGGCCCGCGAACGCCTCTCGCGCCATCCCGTCTACGG
>CAZWMF010000089.1:6031-10401 GCA_964634535.1 uncultured Opitutaceae bacterium
ATCACCAGCGCGGTCGTGGACGGAAAGTACCTCTATTTCTACCTGCCGTTCACGCCCGGTCTGCTCCCCGTGGGGAGCGATCGGCGAACGCTGCCCCTGTTCGTCGGCCGCGCTGAAACCCGCTCGATCACGGCGGAGATCACCCTGCCGTCGAAGTACCGCCATTGCGTCATCGCACCGGCGGCGCAACGGTTGGCGGAGCCGCACGGGGCGGGCCAGGCGCAGGTCGCGCTGGGCGAATCGGCCGGCCGCCGGACGATTCGCTACGATTTTGAGACTACCCCGGCGATCGTTGCTGCGCAGGACTACCCGAATGTGGTCTCGATCGAGGCCGCGCTCGAAAGCCGCTCGGCCAAGCTTTTCCTCTTGGAAGCCGATTCGCCCTGAGTCGGCCCGCGTTGGCCAATGTTCAACGCAGCGCGGCAAACCCGCGACCCAAGGAACGATTCCGTGCCTTGGCCCGGATTCCCACGTCCCCGTCGTTCCGAAGAGCATGGTACGATTATCTCAGCACGGAGTGAAGTGAAGAGATACTGAGGCAATGGGCTCTGCCAATGCGGCCAACCCTTCGGGACTCGGCTATTGGCCTCGGCGTTTCCGCTCTGGCGCGCTCGGCAAGCCGACTTGGGCGTCGGCCCTCGCCACCGGTGTCGTGGTGGGTACCGGTTGGCGCAATTTGCCAAGGTTACATTTTGGTGGAATGAGTGGCGGGACGGTCGCTCTTGCGTCATGATTCCTATGTCCCCGGTCCGCGCCGGGGGCGTGGCTCTCGCCGCCTGTTCACTCATCGCCGTTCCCATCATGCCAGACAACGCATCTCCTTCCATTCCCAGCGGAGCCGCCCGCTCAGCCGACGCGTCCAAGTCGGCCTGCGGGCTGCCCTCCAACGTCGTCATCGATTTGGCGCGGACCATCGTCAAGCAGACGGATGGCGAATGGCGCAAGCGGCTCACGCCGACGCAGTACCACGTCACCCGCCGCCAGGGCACCGAACCGCCCTTCCACAACGACTACTGGGACAATCACCAGGACGGCGTCTTTTTCTCGGTCTGCAGCGACACGCCGCTTTTCGACAGCCGCGACAAGTTCGACAGCGGGACCGGCTGGCCCAGCTTCACGCAGCCGATCGAGACGCATTTCGTCGAGGTCGCGACCGATACCAGCCATGGGATGGTTCGCGAGGAAGTGCATTGTCCGGTGGACGGCGCTCATTTGGGCCACGTGTTCAACGATGGGCCCGCCCCCACGGGCAAGCGCTACTGCATCAACTCGGCCTCCTTGCGCTTCATGCCGCGCAAGGACTACGAGGCCTGGCTGGCCGCCCGCGGCGCGAACGCGAATCCCTAGCCGCTTAGGTCGGCGGATCTTGATCCGGCTTCGGCGAACATCGCCGGAATCTCCTGGCGAAAATCGGGGTGGCCCGCGCAGGCGCCGGACCGCGTTCGGCCAATTTCACTCGCAGCGCAGCGCTTCGATCGGATCGACGCGTGAGGCCCGTCGGGCGGGCAGCCAGCAGGCGACTGCGACGGCGGCTCCCAGGAGGCCGAGTCCCGCCAGAGGATAGGCGGGATTGAGCGCACGTACGTCCGCGAATAGCGCCCGGAGGACGTACCCGGCAGCCAGGGTTATGACGATTCCGGCGACGCTCCCGCCGGCGATCCACGGAACGGCCTGCCGCACGACCAGGCGCACGATGTCGATTCGGGCGGCCCCCAGCGCGAGGCGCAGGCCGATTTCGCGGGTTCGTTCGCGGGTCTGAAATGCCAGGGACCCATACGTTCCCACCGCCGCCATGAGCAGGGTGGTCGCCATGAAGAACTGGATCAGCGCCACCAGCGTCCGCAGCTCGCGCGCCGCCCGGCTGACGATTTCGGCCATGGTGGCCGGTTCGGTCAGGGCTAGATTCGGATCGAGTCTCGCCAATTCCCGCCGGACGGCGGGCACCATCCGGAGGGCGGGGAAGGCCGATCGCAGCACAATGAAGCCGGATGGCGGCGATTCCCAGGTCTGCGGAAAATAGATCTCCGGCAGGGCGGGCGCGCCGAGGTCCACCTGCCGCACATTGTCGACTACGCCGACGACGTTGGCGGTGAACCAGGGCTCGAGGGTGTTGCCGCGAATGCGCCGGCCGATCGGATCGGCATTCGGCCAATATCGGTCGGCGAGGGTGCGATTGATCACCACGCCGAGCGTCGGATTTCGGGCGTCGTCGGCGGTGAACGTGCGGCCCCGGAGTATGGCGATGCCGGTTGCCGAGAAGAATCCGGCCGAAACGGCCGATTGCTCAATGGGCGCCCGCGCGACCTTCGGGTCGAAGGTTTCCGTCTCCGCCAAAATCTCGGTCGTGTGGCCGCCGTTGAGTGGCAGCTGGGTCGTCAGCCCGACGGCGGTCACCCCCGGCAGCGACCTCGCGCGGTCGATCAGTTGGCGCCAGAAGGCGGCACGGGCCGCGGCGGTATCATAAGCTGGCCCCGTGAGGGTGAGGCCGGCGGACAGGACATATTCCGAGGAGAGGGCGGCGTCGACGCTTCGGGCGGCCCGATAGGTGGCCAGGAACAGGAATGCCGTGTTGACGAGCAGGAACGCCACGGCCACCTGAACGGCCACCAGGTGGCGCAGGAAGCGATGCCGGAGGTGCGAACCGGTTTGGGTGAGGCCGCCCTGTTTGATCGTGGCGATCAGTTGGGTCTTGGCGGCCGCAAATGCGGGCGGAAGGCCGGCGGGCAGGGCGGTCAACACTGACAGCAATAGCGTGAATTCAAGCACCGGTAAATTTATCCGGATCGCGGCGGATTGGGTACGGAATGCCGGAAAGAGGGCGGGCAGCACGCCGGCGGCGCATTCCGTCAAGAGCAGACCGGCGGCTCCGCCGAGCAGCGCGACCACGAGGCTTTCGGCCAGCGCGAGCCGGATGAGACTCCCGCGGGTCGCGCCCAAGGCGAGGCGCACGGCGTATTCGGACTGGCGCCCGGCGCCCCGCGCCAGGAACAAAATCGCCACATTGGCGCAGGCGGCCAACAGGACGAGCCACACCGCCAGTAATACCGGGCTGCATCCGAACATCTCCCGCATCGCCATTTCGGCGATCAAGGGCCGGACGACGAAACTGCGTCCGTAGTTCGATTCGGGATAGGCCGCGGCCAATTTGTGGGCGATCAGATCGAGGTCCGCGTTGGCGTGTTCGATGGACACGCCCGGTTTCAATCGGCCCACCGCCATGAGCCAATTGTCGTCACGGGATCGCCCGGTCCGCGGGATGCGCAACGGCATCCACAGGTCGATCGCCTGCGCGCGGCTGTTCGGCGAATAGAACTCGAAATCGGCCGGCATGACGCCGGCCACGACGCAGGCTCGGCCATTCAGGCGGACCGAGCGGCCGACCAAATTCGGCGAGCCGCCAAACCGCTGCGTCCAGCAGGCGTGGCTGAGGATCAAGGTCGGCGGCGCGGTCGCGGCGGCGTCCGCGTCGGTGAACCAGCGCCCCAGTGCCGGTTGCACGCCGAGGGCGCGGAGCACGCTCGGCGTGCACGCGACGCCCAGGAGCGCCGCAGGTTCGTCGCCGCCCACGGTGCACCGCTCCACCGTGTAGGCCCCGCATTCGGCAAATGCCGTGGACTGGCTTTGAACGTCGAGAAAATCCGGAGCCGACCAGGGATTCATCTCGAAGGCGCGCCGGTGCGTGCGCCAAAGTTGGACGACCCGATTGGCATCCGGGTAGGGAAAAGGCGCGAGAACCTGGGCGTCGAATAGGCTGAAAAAGGCCGTGTTGGCGCCGATGCCCAAGGCCAGAACGACGACCGCCGCCGCCGCGAATCCCGGATTTTTGGCGAGATGCCGGAGGGCCAATCGCAGGTCGGAGAGCATGGGGGGGGTGCTTTGGAATGGCGGACTTCCTTTGCTTCTAGCGCACGGCGTGCCATACGCGATGCGTGAGTTAGCGCATTGGAGGTTAATAGTTTACGGTTGGCGCTATACGGTCGAATCGCGAATCGCGATCGAAAGCGGGATTTTCGGTTCCCTAAACTGGGACGGCTTCCTGGGGCCGCGCCGGCCAAATTCTCCCGGGCGCACGAGCGGGCTCGATGGTGATCGCCGGAGCCGATTTACAGCCGCTGGGGCCCGAACGGCGCCAACGTTCGTCCCGGAGTCTCGGCCCTTCGCCCCGGCCTTCGGGCAATTGGTCACAATCCGCTTCCTTGTAACGATATTCTGGCGACAACCTACGCACCGATGCGGCGAAGCTCGCCGCTCGCCGGCGCAGTTGAACGCTGCGCCGGGAACCACCCAACACCCCCAATGCAAACTACCTCGTGCCTCGATTGTCTGTCCTCCTGCCTGCGTCGCCGGACTATGGCGGCGGCCGTCCTCAC
>CAZWMF010000090.1:0-10364 GCA_964634535.1 uncultured Opitutaceae bacterium
GTCTGGACAATGGCCCGAGCGGACGGCGCCCGGTTGACCGGCCGGGCGTCAGGCCTGCGTGAGCGCCTCGGCGTTCAGGGCCTCCGCGACGCGAGTCAGTTTCTGGTCGGTCGCGAATTCCTGCATCTCGATGCGTTCGAGAACCTCGGCGGCGTGCTCGTGGCCGAGCAGGTGGGCGAGCGTTCGGGCCGAGCCGTAGCCGGCGATTTCGAAGTGCTCGACGCGCTGGCCGGCGATAATCAAGGCGGCGTCGCGAACGACCTCGGGCGCGCCGAGCTTGATGCGGTTCTCGCCGGCCTTGATGAGCCCGTGCATGGCCGGACAGAGCACCGCTTCGGGCCGGGCCTGCAGGCTCACGAGCAGGCTGCGCAGCTTCTCGGCGTGGCCCCGGGTCTCCTCCAGATGGTGCTCGAAATCCGCGCGCAGCGCCGGCGAGTGGGCCGCCCGGGCCATCTTGGGCAACGCCTCGATGAGCTGTTCCTCGCCGCTGAGCAGGATCTGGAGTTCTTCGACGTATAGTTCTTGGAGCGTGTTGATTTTTGTCATGATGGGATCTGTTCGTTTTGGTTTGAGTTACGCGATCCGACGGTTTCCGGCCAATGCGGCCGAACCTCGCCGGATGGCGGGCGATACCGTAGCCCGACCGCGCAGTGGCACCATCGGGCTGCCTTCGCGCCGATGCCTGGGAATTTCCCCGAGGGCGGATCGGGTCGACCGGCCGGCGCCGGAGGAGGGCACCACCGCCGCCGCGGCCATGGAACGCCCGCCGGCTCCAACGCGCGGCGCGGCGGGCGAGTCATTTTTGGGGGTGAACAGGCGTCCGCTATTGAGAACTCGCCTGGGCGGTCTCGTACAGCGCTTCGGCTTTCCGCAAGTGCTCGAGGATCTTGGGGAGGTAGCGAATCGACAAGTCGGCCAGGTCGCCGTCTTTGGTGGATTGGGCTTCCTTGTCGAATAGGGAAGCGGCGTCCTTATGGCCCTCGACCATGTATTTCAAATAGGCCCGGTCGAACTCCGCTCCATTCTTGGAGCGCAGGCTCTCGACGTCCTCCTGCTTTCCCTTCTCGATCGCTTCGTTGATGTCGACGCCTCGCTTGGCGGCGAGGGCCTCGAGATCCGAATTGAGCGAGGTGTGGTCGGACACCATCATCTCGGCGAAGGCCTTTACGTCCGGGTTGGAGGCGCGCTCCACCGCCGCCTGGGATAGCGCCACTTCGTTGGTGCTCGCTTCGGCCGCCTTCTTGAAAGAGCTGCGGTCGTGGTAGGTTTCGCCGCCGGAGCCGGCGCTCGGCGTCGGCTGGGCGTCCATTTGCGCAAAGACGGACGCGGTAAGACCCGCGGCCGCCGCAACAGTCATCAGTACCTGACAGATTGAGGTTTTCATCACCGCCATGGTACGGCGTTGGGCGGCCTGGTTCCTAGGGGCGAAACGGAGGGGAACGATCGGAGAATCCCCTATCGGCCATGGCTCAATGCCGTGAAGAAACGCGGCCGCACGGCGATCGCCGAGCGGGCGGGTAGAGGCGGATCCCTGTCGGGCGAACGGCCGGTGCCCGCTTTGGCCCGGTGCCCCATTCGCGGCGCTGGGTGCGCGTCGGCGCCGGTCTTGAGCAAAGGCCGCCAAGCCGGGCTAGCCGGGGAAGGCCGCCCCCGGCGGCACCGGGTGCCGGGCCGGTGGCAGCACGCAGGCATAGTCGCGTTCGGTCAGGAACTTCAACAGACCCGCGATGACCGCCATGCGAACCTTCGCGTTTGGACGGGATTCGTGGACGAGCAGGATGGCCCCGGGTTTGACGTTGCGAATGAGACGCCGCAGCGGACGGGAAGGCTCGGAGCATCCAAATTCCCGGCCGCGGCCGCTCCAGCCGAGACACGTGAGGCCGCGCGCGCGGAGGGTGCCGAATAGGGCGAGATTCTTAATACCCGCCGGAGGACGGAAATAGCGGGGGAGCATTCCGGTCGCGTCGGCGATGGCCTGCGAACCGCCGTCGACTTCGGCCGCCGTGCGCCGTGGGCCGGCGCACCAAAAAAATCCCAAGGGGTGATTTTCGGTGTGATTGCCCAATTCGTGGCCGCGTTCGGCGATCATTCGAACGAGGTCCGGATGCCGCCGGGCCTTCCGGCCGATCACGAAGAAGATCGCCTTGGCATGGTGGGCATCGAGCAAATCGAGGAGCGGCGGCGTGGTATCCGGGTCCGGGCCATCGTCGATCGTCAGCCATATTTCGCGGCGCCGGACGGGGAAGGCGGTGGTCACCGGGCCGAGTCCCGTGGCATTGGGCGCGAGCGTCTGATATGCGAGCCAGAGTTCCGGCGCCACGAAGACCGCCAGCGAAAGATTGGGAACGGAGTGCCAGCACCACGCCAGCGGGATCTTGGAAATGACGCTGATCCAGGCGTAGCGGCGCAGCTTAGGCGCCGGCGTGGCGAGGTCGATCCCGGGTTTCACAAGATTGAGCTTTATCCCAAACTTCGAGGTTCTAGCATAAAAATCTCCCCTATGTCCCAGGCGCAACCCCTCCCGGTCGTACCGGCCACGGCGAATCGCCACGCTGAGGAGAAACTGGAACGCCTGCCCGCGGGCGCACTCGAAAATTACCGCACGTTCCTCAAATCCGGCGCCGAGCAGGCGCTGGCGGGCCTGGTGCTCGAAGCGCTCAACTATTTCCAGCCAAAAACCTTTGCGGCGATTTCCGGGCGGGAGCTGCCGGACGGCACGCGGCTTATCGAGGACTTGGGCTTCGATTCGCTGGCGACGATTGAGACGGTCTTTTTCTTCGAAGATTTGTTCCAGATCTCGGTTTCCAACGACGAAATCATGACCGTGCGGACGGTGGGGGATTTGCGCCGTTTTCTCCAAGGAAAACTCGCGGCCGGGAAGGCCTGACATGCGCCGAGCCGTCATAACGGGGCTCGGCTTTATCACGAGCATCGGCAACGATCGGACGGAGGTGGGCGATAGTCTAAAGGCCCTCCGGCATGGCTTTAGCCGGGTGGAGTTTCTGGCCAATCCGCGCATCCCGGTTCGGGTCTTGGGCGCGATCCGCGGATTCGAAACCGACTCGCCAAATTGGCGGGACTGGCGATATCCGGGGCCCATCCGCTTCGAACCCGAAGTGTTGCGGGCATTGCCGCCGCACGGGCTCTACGCCCTTTGCGCGTGCGAGCAGGCCCTGGAGGACGCGGGCCTGCGCCCGGAGCAGCTGGCCGACGGGCAAACCGGCCTGTTTTGCGCGTCGGCCGGCTCCCCGTTCTTGCTCCACCATTTCCTGCGGCAGATGGAGTCGGCCCAGGGCGAACGCGGCAATCCGCTGGGCATGGTTTCGAGCATCGCCGGCACTCTCAATTTCAACCTGGCCGCCCACTACCACATCCGAGGCGCGGTTTGCGGTTTTGTGTCCGCCTGCGCCTCGTCGAGCCATGCGCTGGGCTACGCCATCGATGAAATCCGGCTCGGTCGGCAGCAGCGGGTGCTGGTGGTGGGCGCCGAGGAAACCCAGGCCGAGACGGTTTTGCCGTTCGCGGCGATGCGGGCGTTGTCGGTGAACCCCGATCCGGATTCGGCCTGCCGGCCGTTTGATCGGCTGCGCGATGGCTTCGTGTGCACCGGCGGAGCCGCGGTGGCGATCGTGGAGGAAGCCGGGGTCGCGATCAAGCGCGGCGCGTCCATTTACGCCGAGCTCGCCGGATGGGGGCAGGCGGGGGACGGCCACAACGTGGCCATTTCCCATCCGGAGGGCGCCGGGCTCGCGGAAGCCATGCGCCGGGCCCTCCGGGACGCGCAGACCGCTCCCGGCGCGATCGACTACGTGAACGCGCATGCGACATCGACCCTGATCGGCGACCGGTCCGAAGCGATCGCATTGAAATCCGTATTTGCCGATGCGGGTCGGTCCCCGGTCATCAGCAGCACCAAGGCGCTGACGGGGCATGCGCTGTCCATGGCGGGCATCCTCGAGGCCGGAATCTGTGCGTTGGCGATCTGGGACGGGTTCATTCCCGGGTGCGCCAATTTGGTGGATCCGGATCCGGCCTGCGACGGCCTGCGCCTGCCCCGGGCGACCGTGGAGGTCCGCCCCGGCGCGGTGCTCAACAACAGCAGCGGGTTTGGCGGCAGCAACGTTTGCCACATTCTCAAGCCGTTTGCGGCGTGATCGAGACTTGCTCCGGCCGCCGGCTCCCGAAATATCTCCTCCCCGCCGCATGCCCGATCCGCTGAACCTCCGCCTCAAAGCCATGATCGTCCAAACCCTGCGCTTGGAGGGAGTTGATCCTGCCGCGATCCGGGATGACGATCCGTTGATCGGCGGCGAACTTTCCATCGATTCCATCGATGCGCTCGAACTCGTCGTGGCGCTCGAGAAGGAATTCGGAATCAAGATAAAGAGCAGCGAGGAGTCGCGAGCGGCGCTTTCGAGCGTGGCGGGGCTTGCGGCGTACATTCGAGGCCGGGCCGAACCGTCGCGTTTGCCGCCGACCTGACCGATGCGTTGGCCGCGTCCGAGCCCGCGACTCGTCTGAGCTTCATGGATTCCTTCCCGGTCCAGCTCGCCGCCTATGGCTGCCTCAGTGCTTTCGGCGACGCGGCTGAGACCCATGGCGCGCTCTGGCGAGGCGAACGCGCGCTCCGCCTGTGTCCGGTCGGCGGATCGGCCGGCGGAGATGCGGTGCCCTTGGCTCTCCTGCCGGGACGCGCCTTGGACGAAACCAGTCCGCCGTCGTGGAGGGCGGCCATCCAAGGGCTGATGCGACCCTGCCCGCGAGCGCCTTGGGGCGATTCCCGGCACCCGGTGTTCGTGACCAGCAGCAATTTCGGCGTGGGCAATCTTTTCGCCTTTCGGCGGGACGGCGAGCCGTCCCACCTCGGTTTCGGGACGCCCGAGGCTTGTGTTGGGTTGGTCGGCCGCGAGCTGGGGTGGGGCCCGAACGTGACCATTCTGTCCCACGCATGCGTATCCGCCTGTCTCGGGCTGGTCGCCGCTGCCCGACACATTTCCGCCGGTTACGCCGACGAAGCGTTGGTCTTTTCCTTTGATTTCCTGAGCCCATTTGTCGCCGGAGGCTTTCACGCGCTCAAAATCTTGAATTCGGAGTTTCCCGCTCCGTACCAGGATCGGACCGTGGGCTCGATCGGGCTGGGCGACGGGGCCGCCTATGCCGTTTTGCGCAGGGGCGGGCCTGGTTGGGCGCTCGCCGGCCTCAGCTTATATAATGAAATGCATCACTTTACGGCCTTCCCCCCGGATGGCGCCGGCTTTGCGGCCTGCATCGAGCCCCTGGTCCGGTTAGCCGAGGGTCGGAGGATTTGGATCAAGGGTCATGGGACCGGTACGCTGGAGTCCGGCCGGCTTGAGGCGACGGCTTTCCGCCGGGCCTTTCCCGACAGTCCGTTGGTCGGTTGGAAGGGAAGCCTCGGCCATACCCTGGGCAGCTGTGGGTTGGTGGAACTGGCGATCGCCGCGGAGGCGCTATCGACGGGGCGCATTCCGGGAACGGTCGGCAGTGTGGCGCCCGCGTTCACCGAAACCGTTTCGATTGATCCCATCGCGGATTCGACTTTCGAGGGGGTCTTGTGTGCCAGTAACGCGTTTGGGGGAGCCCACGCGGCTTTCCTGCTCTGCCATGCGTGAACGCTATATTTCATATGTCAGCACCGAAGACGCCGGTGGAGAGCCGGCCGCGGCGACCCGCGCCCGCCTGCGCAGTGGCTTTGGCCCCGGCTTCGGTCGGCGGGCGACGACGCTGGGCTTGCTGGTTGGCAGCGTGCTGCGCAAGGCATTGGACCGACCCTGCGATGTGATCGTCTACGCTTCGGCCTTCGGCGAAACCCGGGCATTGGCGGACTTCCTGGACACGTTTCCGCATGCCAGTCCGACCCTTTTCCAAACCTCCGTCCATCCCAGCGCGGTGCAGCAGGTGATGATCGACCGCCAGCGAGCCGTGCGCGAATACCTTCCGCTGGCCGGCGGCCCCGGGCTTGCCGCGCGGGCGCTGGCCGCCGCGCTGCTGGTCCCGGCCGACCCGGTGATTCTGTGCGGCGGCGAGGAGGCCGGAAGCTGGATGGCCGAACGCGGGTTGGCGAGCGACCGCTCGTTCGCATTCGCTGTCGTGCTGCAGGCCGACCGCGACGCGTCCACGCTGGGTCGGCTGCGCTTGGATGCGATCAGTTCGGGCGCCGGCCGGGCTCCCGCCCCGGCGGCGATCGATTTTTTCTCGTGGTTCGAACTGTTGCACGGCCGCCGAAGTTTCCAGGGCCCGATATCGGCGGAATGGCATCTGGAGCTGGAATGGACCTAGCCGACCACGAAGCGAGGGCCGGTGCGTCGGCGCGGAATCCGGGCCCGTCCTGGGGCTATGCGTTCCTGGCTCGGTGCGATCGCTGGCTGCCCGAGGCGGTCTTTAGGCCGCTGCGGGCGCTGGGCACGTTGATCGCTCTAGCATTTATGCCCGCCCAGCGTCGCCATTCGCGGGAATATCTCGCGGTCGTGTTTGGGCGCCGACCGACCTTCGGGCAAATCTTCCGGCATTTCTTCGCGTTCGAGGAGGCGTATATGGACAAGCTGAGGCTCGCCAATGGGCGGGAAATTCCGTGCGAGTACGATCCGAGCGCCGCGGCCTTCGCAGCCTGGCTGGCCGGCGGTGGGCCGATCCTGCTGGGCACGTTCCACGTGGGGGCCTCCGACATGTTGGGATTTCAAATCGGCAGTCACGAAAAGCGCCGGGTTCACTTGCTCCGCCGCCGCGTGGACAATTCCCAGGACACGACGCGCCTGGCTGAAACCGCCGGCGGCGCCGTGCGGTTTATCTGGGCCAACGATCCGGCGGAGATGATTTTTGCCCTGAAATCCGCGGCCGACTCCGGCGAGGCCATCGCGATGCAGTGCGACCGGATCGAACAGGCCCGGCAAACTCACGCCTTTGATTTTTTGGGGGCCCGCCGGCGGTTCCCCACAACCATCTATCGGCTGGCCTTGGTCTTGGGCCGCGACGTCATCCTCACGGTGGGCGTTCCGGTGGCCCCCGATCGGTCGCGCCTCTACGGCTCGCCGCGATTTGCGGTGGTGCCGGGCGAGAGCCGGAGTCAGGCCCTCGATCGGGCCCACGCGCATTTTCAAGCCTTCCTGCGGACGGTCGAGCAACTGTTGCGCGAGCGCCCCTATCTCTGGTTCAACTTCCTGCCGCTCAATCCCTTGGTTGAAAGCGCGGCGCCGACCGCTCCGGACCGATGAAGGCGAAATCCCGCCGGGCATACTACGTCGTCGGCTATTTTCTATCCTGGGGTTGGTTCGCCGCCGTCGCCGGGGCGCTCAACCTCGTCTGCGTCCCGCTGTTGGTGCTGCCCGGACGCGCCCGGATTGGCATTCGCGTGCGCCGCGCCATCCGGTCGCTTTTTCGTCTGTGGGGCACCTGGTTCGATGCCAGCGGGGTGGTGAAAGTCACCTGGATCGGGTTCGATCAGCCGCTGGCCGCTGGCACCATCTATATCGCGAATCATCCGACGCTCCTGGATGCGACGTTCATCCTGTCCAAATTGCCGGACGCCATTTGCATGATGAAGCCGGCGTTGATGCGCAATCCGGTGATCGCCCCGGCGGCGATCATGGCAGGATACGTGGTTTCCGACCGGCCGGTCGACACCGTGCGCGAAGCGGCCGACCGGGTGGCGGCGGGGCGTTCGCTCCTCGTGTTTCCCGAGGGAACGCGCACCCCGCCGGGGAAAATCTTTGGCACGGTCCGGCTGGGATTCTTTTTGGCCGCGGCGCGGGCCCGGGCGCCCATCCAGCTGATCGTGATTCGGGCTTCGCCGGGACTGGCGCCCAAGGGGCGCGCCTGGTGGAAACCCCCGGCGGTATTGCCTGGCTGGGTCACCATGACCATGGACCGGCGTTGGGAGTGGGACGCGCGGCGTTCGAGCGCCGAGTTGATCGCGGAGCTGGAGGAGCGGATCGGCGCAACCGTCGGAGAAACGCGGTGAAACCGGATCCCACCCACCTCGTCATCATCCCGAGCTACAACCCGGGTTGGCGTCTCGCGGCCACGGTGCGCGAGGCGCTGGAGGCCTGGAGCCCGGTCTGGGTGGTGGTGGACGGCTCCACCGACCACAGTCACGAGGCGCTGGCGGCGATGTCCGGGGAAGCGGGTGGGCTGCGCATCGTGATGCGGCCCGTGAACGGGGGGAAGGGGGCCGCGGTATTCACGGCGGCGACGGAAGCGCTGCGCGCGGGTTTCACCCACGCGCTCGTGATGGATGCCGATGGGCAACACCCGGCCGGCCAGATCGCGGATTTTATGCGGGCCTCCAAAGCGCATGCGGAGGCCATGATATTGGGCCGGCCGAAATTCGGAGCGGAAGCGCCCTGGGTGCGCCTCCACGGTCGCAAGCTGAGCGGGATCCTCGCTCGTTGGGAGGTCCTGGGACGGGCGATCGACGACCCGCTTTACGGGTTTCGCGTCTATCCGCTGGCGGCGCTCGCGCAGATCGGCCAGGCGACCGGCGGGGCCCGCCGTTTCGACTTCGATCCCGAAGTGGCCGTGCGCCTGGCCTGGGCCGGAGTGCCGGCCTTGAATTTCGACTCGCCCTGCCGGTACCTGTCGGCAAAGGAGGGCGGCGTCTCGCATTTCCACTATGTTCGCGATAATCTCCGCATGGTGTGGATGCATACGCGGCTCATCGCCGAACTCATTTTGTTTCGCTGGCCGGCAGCCCTGCGGGCATGGAGGAAACGCCGGTGAAGCGCGTAACCCGGGCGGGCGCGCTGATGCTGGCGATCCTCGGCCTGCTGACGGCGGCTTCGGGGGCGACGCCCAACCCGACCGAACTCCGGGCGGGCGGCGGCGACCCCCGATTTCACGATCTGTTTCAGGTGTTGGCGGGTCAGGGTTCGGTGCGCTCGTCCTTTACCGAGAATCGTTGGTTTCCCTTCCGCCGGGTGCCGGTGGTGCTCCATGGCGAGATGCGCTTTTCCCGCGACTGGGGGCTTAGCTTGCACTATGCCCGGCCCGAGGAGCGGACCCTGGTGGCAGATCGCCAGGGATTGGTTTTGCGGGACGGGGCGGGACGCTCCCGCACGATTCGCCCGGACGAGAGCACGCCCGATATTGGAGGCACGCTCGTGCCGATCCTGCGCTTTGACGAGGCCGACCTTTATCAGCGCTTCCGCGTTTTCGGTGCGTGGGCCGGCGAATCCTGGCGGCTGGAATTCCTTCCGCGGAGCGCGGCCGTGGCCCGTTGGGTCGGCAAGATCAGCGTGGAGGGTCGGGGGCGGACCGTGCTGCGGATCGAATTTCGCCGCTCGGCCAACCAGCGCATCGAGATTGAGATCGATTCGACGGCGACCGGCGTGGTGTTCGGACCCGCCGAACGCCAGCGCTTCTTCCGCTGAGCCGAGGCATGTCGCCGTCAAGCCAACGGTGGGCCGCCCGGGCCATCCTCGCCGCCGGGGTGCTCGCCGGACTCGCCCTCCTCGGTTGGCGGGACGCCCCGCGCCGAATTTCCACCGACGTGCTCGATCTGGTGCCGCCGGCCGAGTCGGCGTCGGAATTGAGCCTCTTGCGCGACATGGCCGGAAACCGGCAGTCGCGGGTGGTGCTGGTCGCCTTGGCTTTGGGTTCGGGAACCACCGCGACGGACGCGGGCGCGCGTCGCCTCAGGGGCGCCCGCCAGACCGTCGTCGCCGCTCTGCGCCAATCCGGGGCCTTCGCCGAGGTGTTGGCGTTTGGCGACGGTTCGTATCGGGAGGCGCTGGGGCGGCTGGTGTTCGATCGCCGCTTCGATCTGCTCGGTCCCGGCTGGCTGGCGGATAGTTGGCGGGATTATCTCCAGACGGCGCCCCGGGAGCCGTGGAGCGCGTGGTTGGCAGAGCGGAGCGCGGCGCGTTTGGAGGGGTTTCTGGCCCGTCCGGAGGCGGTGGGTTTCCAGGACCTCCTGCACGCCGATCCGCTGTTGATGGTGCCCGGCCTGGTCGAGCGTTGGTCCGGCTTGGCCGACCCGTCCGCCCCGGCGTCCCCTTCCGAGACCCTGGTCTGGGCGCTGGCCCGGGGGTCGCCCCTCGATCCCGCGGAGCAGGATGCGGTGGCGGCGGCGTTCGAGCGCGCCGGCCGCGACCTGGCCGCCACCGCCCCGGGCGTGGAATTGCGTTGGACGAGCGTCAGCCGCCTGGCGGCCGAGAGCCGGCGCCGCATCAAGGACGAGGTCGCCCGCCTGAACATCCTTTCGGTGGTCGCGGTGCTCGGCGTGGCCCTCGCCTGTGTGCGCCGGCCTCTGCGGGCCTTACTGCTCGCCCCGGTCATCCTGTTTTCCCTATTGGGGGCCTGGATTGGCGCCATGGTTGTATTCGATCGCGTCCACGTGCTCGTCTTTGTAG
>CAZWMF010000091.1:0-8845 GCA_964634535.1 uncultured Opitutaceae bacterium
GAGAGGCCTGGACCCTCTTCGATATCCAAGTGCTGGCGGCCGAGCAGCCCTAGCCGGCCGTCGGTCAATCCAAGCCGAACACGGCCTTGGCGTAGTCGTCGACGGAGAACGGCTGCAGGTCCTCGGGCTGTTCGCCGAGACCGATGAAATAGATCGGCAGCTTGAGCTGGCGGAAGATCCCGACGAGCGCACCGCCGCGGCTCGTGCCGTCGAGCTTGGTCACCACCAGGCCCGTGAGGCCGAAGCTCTGGTGAAAAACCTTCGCCTGCTCGATCGAATTGGCGCCGAGCGAACCGTCGACCACCAGCCAGGAATGGTGCGGCGCCGTCGGATCGTTCTTCTGCAGCACCCGGCGAATCTTGGCCAATTCGTCCATCAGATGGGATTTGGTGTGCAGCCGGCCCGCCGTATCCACCAGGAGATAGTCGCGTCCCCGCGATTTGGCCGCCCGCCATCCGTCAAAGGCCACGGCCGCCGCGCCCGCGCCCGGCTGGCTGGCCACCAAATCGAGGTCGAGGCGCCGGCACCAGGCCTGCAACTGTTCGATCGCGGCCGCCCGAAACGTGTCGGCGGCGGCGACCGTCACGGTCAGCCCCTCCTCCTTCAATCGCCAGCCCAGTTTGGCGCAGGTCGTGGTCTTGCCCGAACCATTGACGCCGATGAGCGCGATCACGCTCGGCGGCGACGCCGGGTGCCCGGCCGGCAGCCGGCCCTCGCTGCCGGCCAGCACGCGCTGCAGGACGGCGGCCCCGATCTCCGCGGCCTGGCGGCCGCGCAGGTCGGGATCGCGCTTGTAGGCCTCTTTGATTTCGGCGACCACCTCGGCCGTGGTCTCGACGCCAAAATCGGCCGTGTACAGGGCCTCCTCCAGCTCCTCCAGCGAGGCCGCGTCGATCTTGCGGCCGCCGAACAGGCCTCGGGTCTTGCCGGCGATCGCCGCGACCGTCTTGCCCAGCCCCGCCTTGAACTTCTGAAATAAGCTCCGCACGGCGCCCAATCAGGACTCGGCCCGGCGCGCGTCGCGGCCCAGCTGGTCTTTGAGCCGGTCGAGGATGCCGTTGATAAACCGCTTGGCGTCCGCGTTCGAAAACTCCTTCGACAGATCGATCGCCTCGTTGATCGAGACGATCGGCGGAATGTCCTTGCGGTACATCATCTCGAAGATGGCGACCCGCAGGATGGCCAGATCGATCTTGGCGATGCGGTCGAATTCCCAGTTGTGGGCCAGGCTGCGGATCCGTCCGTCGATTTCCCCGGCATGCTCGATCGTGCCGTGGAGCAATTCCTCGCCGAAGGCATAGTGCTCCCGGGGTTGCTCCTGGCTTTCAAAAAACACCCGCAGATCCTCCGCCAGATTGGCCGGCGGATTGATGCTCCAGGCATAGAGGTACTGCACCGCGGCGACCCGCCCGTCCCGGCGCAGGGCAAATTGGGTCCGGCTCATCGTGGGAAGCGGCGGCGCAAGGTCGCCATCGCCAGCGCCGCCTGGGCGAATTCCGCGCCGCGGTCGGCGCGCCCCAGGCAGCGCCGCCGCGCCTGGGCCGCGGTTACGGCCACGATCACGCCGTTGATGACGGGTCGGTCCGTGGCCAAGGCGACGTCCTGCAGGCCGTGGGCGACCGCGCCGGCGATGAGTTCGTAGTGGATGGTGTCGCCGCGGATCAGAACGCCCAGGGCGATGACCACATCGGCCCCGCGGCGGGCCAGCCGCTGCGCGGCAAAGGGCACCTCATTGGAGCCCGGCACCCGCACGATGGTCAGGTTCCGCGCCTTCACCCCGGCCTCGCGCAGACGCGCACACACCCGCGCCAATAGCCCGTCGACCAAACGGGCGTTGTAGCAGGCGGCGGCGATCGCCACCTTGAAAGGGGCCCCGTCGATCGGGGCAAGCGGTGGTGCGGAGAAACTCATGGCGGGACTCGAAATGTCGGCGTAAGGGTCAAGTCCAACCTCCCGCCGGCAATCCGCAACCCGAAAGCATCAGGTCGGAACCTGCTCGACGATCTCCAGGCCGTAACCGTCCAGTCCGACCACCTTGCGGGTGCTGTTGGACAACAGGCGGATCTTGCGCAAGCCGAGGGCGACCAGGATTTGGGCGCCGATGCCATAGTCGCGGAAACTCATGGGCGGGCCCTCGCGCGAGGACTCGCCGAGATGCTCGAGCCGCTCGGCCCCGCCATTGGCGTGCTCCATGTAGAGTACCGCGCCACGGCCGGCGCGCGCCACGGCCTCCAGGGAAGCGGCCAAGGTTCGCTGGGTGTCGAGACCCTTCATCCGCAGCACATCGCCGAAGAGGTTCGCGCTGTGGACCCGCACCAGGGTCGGCTCCGGTCCCAGGACGCCCTGGGTGAGGGCGAGATGATGGCGGTTGTCGATCTTCGCCCGGAAGAGGTGGGCGGTGAAGTCGCCGTACTCCGAGGGAAACGGCCGGACCGAGACCAATTCGACCAGGTGATCCCGCCGCGCGCGGTGCTCGATCAGCTGGGCGATCGAAATCATGCGCAGGCCGAACCGATTGCGGAATTCCGTCAATTCGGGCAGGCGCTGCACCGTGCCATCGTCGTTGACCAATTCACAAAGAACGCCGGCCGGGTGCTGTCCGGCCAAAATCGCCAGATCGACCGCCGCCTCGGTATGCCCGGCCCGCTCCAGTACGCCGCCCTCGCGGGCCCGCAGGGGAAACACATGGCCGGGCTGCACCAGGTCGTCCGGCCGGGCCACCGGATCGGCCAGGAGCCGGATCGTCCGGGTCCGGTCGGCGGCGCTGATTCCGGTGGTGATGCCCTCGGCGGCGTCCACGCTCACCGTAAAGTCCGTGCGGTGGGATTCGCGATTGCGCGCCACCATCGGTCCCAGCCCCATTCGGCGCAAATGCGACTCCAGGGTGGGCACGCAGACAATGCCGCTGCAATAGCGGATCATCATCGTGATCGCCGCCGGGGTCGCCTGGGCCGCGGCCATGATCAGATCGCCCTCATTTTCGCGGCCTTGGTCATCGGTCACGATGACCAGCTTGCCGGCCGCGACGTCCGCGATGGCGGACTCGACCGAGTCAAAGGGAGCTTGTGCCGGGCCAGACATACCCGAACGATCAGGCTTCGGTCCGGCGCTGTCAACGCGCGCTCGCCCGCGCCGTAGCCACCGGCGAAGGCTGCCCCGCAGCCAACTAACCGGTCTTCGCGCCGTCGAGGTGCGCGCGCACCGTCTGGATGAGATCCTCGATCGTAAAGGGTTTGCGCAATAGCCGGCATTGATCGGGGTTGCCGATCTCCCGGGCCAGGCCCATCACCGCGTAACCGCTCATGTACAAGATGCGGAGGCTCGGGCGCTCGCGCATCAGCCGCTCGGCCAATTCCGCCCCGGATAAGCCGCCGGGCATGACCACGTCGGTCAGGAGCAGGTCGACCGTTCCGTCGTGCTGCGACCACAGTCCCAGGGCGGCCTCCGCCGAGTCGGCCGACAGCACGTTATAGCGCCGGCGGGTCAACACGCTCGTCACCAATTGGCGCAGGCTCGCGTCATCGTCGACCACCAGAATGGTCTCGCCCCCTCCCGGCGGCGGCAACGGGGCGGCACTCATCGCACGAACCCCGATTCGCACCCCAGCCGCCAGGCGACCGTTTGCCGCGCACTAAAGAACGGCCAACCCGGTCGGAGAGAAGGGGATTTGGAGGACATATCCGCCGATCAAAGCAACCCAGGGGCGGGTCGGCGTCAACCAAAACGGGTCAATGGCTTTCGCCGCGCCGCCGCCGCCACCGCTCCAAACGCTCGGCGATGGCCGCCTCGGCCCCCGCCGTACCCGGCGCATACAGCCGCAGCGGCTTCTCCAGGTGGACCTGACCGGAAACGGCCTCCGGAAAATCGTGGGCGTAGCGGTAATCCTTTCCGTGGCCCAGCCGCTTGCCCGCCTGGCCGCCGCCGTCGCGCAGATGCTGGGGCACGGCTTGCACCGGCTGTTCTTGCAATACCCGATGGGCCTCCGCCAGGGCGAGTTTCGCCGAATTGCTCTTGGGCGCGGTGGCGATGTAAACCGTGGCGTGCGCGAGGGTGAGTTCGGCCTCGGGCAAACCGATGAAGTCGACGGCGTGGTGGGCCGCCACCGCCAACGGCAGTGCTTGCGGGTCGGCCAGACCCACGTCCTCGCTCGCCAGGATGACCAGCCGCCGGGCGATGAAGCGCGGGTCCTCTCCTCCCTCCAACATCTTCGTCAGCCAGTAAAGCGCCGCATCGGGATCGCCCCCGCGACAGCTCTTGATAAAGGCGGAGATGGTGTCGTAGTGCTCGTCCTCGTCGGCGTCGTAGCGGATGCGGCGCTCGCGGGCAAAGACTTCGAGTTCCGCCGGACCGATGGCCGCACCCTCGGCCCCGCTCAAGGCGATGACTTCGAGCGCATTCAGCGCCCGGCGCAAATCGCCGTCGCAAAGGACCGCGAGGTCGCGCAGCACCGATGGCTCCGCGGCGTGCCGCCTCGCGCCCAGGCCGCGCTCGGGGTCGGCCAACGCCGCGGCCAGCACGCCGACGATCGCCTCGGGGCTCAGCGGTTCGAGCCGGAAGAGGTGGCTGCGGGACAGCAGGGGGGCAATGACGTAAAAGCCGGGATTATGGGTGGTCGCCCCGATCAGGCGGATGTTGCCCGCCTCCACATCGGGCAGAAGAAGGTCCTGCTGGGCCTTGTTGAAGCGGTGCAGTTCGTCGATAAACAGGATCGTGCGCGACTCGGGCCGGCGCCGCGCCGCCGCCAGCACGTCGCGCAATTCGGCGACATTCGACATGACGGCGTTGATCCGCACGAAGCGACTGCCGGTTTCGCGGGCGATCGCCTCGGCCAAGCTCGTCTTGCCCGTCCCCGGCGGGCCGTAAAAAATGAGCGAGCCAAACCGATTCTGGGCCACCAGGCGGGGCAGCAGGCTGCCGGGCCGCAGCAGATGATCCTGTCCGACGACTTCGCTCAGGCGCCGGGGGCGCATGCGGGCGGCGAGCGGCGCCGGATTGGCCGACGAGCCCGCTGCCGGGTCCGCCGGACGGTCCGCCGGCGGTTCCGGGTCGCCAAAGAGGTCGTCTTGCTCGGGCTTCATGGATTGGGCGGCGCGAGTTGCCATCATCGCCGGGTGCTCGGAAAAATCAAAGGCGATCCGGCCGAACTGTCGACCGACCCCGCGAGGGTTGAAGCCGGGGCGCCGGCGGCCGCGCCCGCCCGCCCCCGGCACCGGGCGCCCCTCCTTTGGCTGGTCCTTCCCGCCATGGCCGGATTGACCACCGACGCGCTGCTCCCGCGCTGGCCCGGCGGCGGCATCATTCCCGTCCTGTCGCCCCGGCCCGTTTTGGAGGCGGGCCTCGTCCTGACCGGGGCCGCCATTTTCGCCGCCCGCCGATTTCCCCGATCTTGGGCCATCCTGCTGTCGGCCGCGATGTTCGGAGCCGGGGCCGCCCACGCGCGGCTTCACCGACACGAGGATGGCGCCGCCTGGCGCAAACCGCAGCCCGTGCGCCTGCTCGTCCAGGTCGAACGGGTAAATCCGCCCAAAACCGGGCCCGGCGCTCATCGCCGCTCCCGAGCGACCGCGAGCGGCCTCGCCCGAGTGGTTTCGGCCGACCCAACGCGCGACCTGCGCGGCCGGCGGCTCTATTTTTCGCTGCTCTTGCGGCAGGGCCAGACGCCCCCGCTGCGCTCGGCGATCGTGGAAATGCACGGGATGCTTCGGCGCGTGCCGGACCACCCCCCGGCGAATTCTTTCCCCGGCTACCTGGCCGGCCTCGGCGCCGATTTCGAACTGTCGCCGGCCTGGCTGGGCGCGGAACGCCAGGCCCCTGCCGGCTACCCGCGGTTTTGCGAGGCGCTGGCCACCCGGATGTACGCGTTGCTGGGGCGCGGTTTCACCACCCGGCCGGACCTGGCGGCGATCTACCGGGCCATGATGCTCGGCCGCAAGGGCGACCTGACCGCCGGTCAAAAACTGCTCTTCATCCAAAGCGGCACCATGCACCTCTTCGCCATCAATGGCCTGCACATCGGCATCGTCGCGCTATCGGTCCACGCCTTGCTGGCCCTGCTGCGGTGTCCCCGCCTGCTCGGCGCCGGCATCGTGCTCGCGATCCTCTGGCTCGACGTCGATTCCACGGGCGCGTCTCCGTCGGCCATCCGCGCCTTCCTGATGATCGCCACGCTGGAAGCCGGTCGCGCGCTGGCGCTTCCCGCCAATCCATTGTCGGCGCTCGCGGTGGCGTCCGCCGCCATGCTGGCCCTGCAACCGGCCGACTTCTTTAGCGCCAGCTTCCAGATGTCCTTCAGCGTGGTGGCGGTCCTGATCACGCTCGGCGTGCCCCTGGGTGAACACCTTGCCGGCCGGGAAACCGATCGGCCCGACTGGCTCCACCCCGTCGGACGGCTGGCGCAGCGGTTCAGCCGGCATCTGCGGGGCGCCGCCGGCTTCGGCGCGGCCGCGGCGGCGGTCAGCGCCATCAGCGGAGTCGAGTACTTCAATATCTGGGCCCCGAGTGGCCTCGCGGCCAATTTGCTCCTCATGCCGCTCGCGACATTGGTCATCATCGCCGGTTTCGCCGCGATCGCGTCAGGCCTCCTGCACCTCGGCCCGGTTTGTCTCCTATTCAATGCCGCCGCCCGGGTGCTGCTGAGCCTGATCACTGCAGCAATCCGCGCCATCGTGGCGGTCCCCGGCGCAAGCCTACCCGCTCACTATTTTGCCCCCTGGATCGGCCCGACCGCTTTGGCCGCCATCGTCATCGCCTGCCTGATCGGCTATGCGACCGACTGGCGCCGCGGCCCCGGCTGGTGGCCGCCCTTCGCCATCGCCGCCGCCACCCTGGCCCTCGGCGTGCACTTCGGTTGACACACTCTCCCTCAATCAAGCGCGAGCGTCTGCCAGCCGTTCTGGATCGCGAGCCTGCGGTGATGCATTCTGAATCAAACCCACCTTGCCGGGTCGCCGGATGGCTTGCGCGATGCGCGGATCTCCGTAGGTTGGGCAACCCATGAAGTCTGCTTACGAATTGGCGATGGAACGGCTGGCCAAGTCCGATCCGGTTGCGGCGCCCCTGAAACCCGAGCAACGGGAACGGTTGGCCGAGCTGGACAAGATCTACCAAGGCAAAATCGCCGAACGAGAGATTTTCCTCCGGCAGCAACTCGACAAAGCCCTCGCGGACCAGAACGCCGAAGAGTCGGAGAAGATCCGCCGCCAGCTCGCCAACGAACGGGTGCGTCTCGACGAGGAGCGCGAGACCGAAAAGGAAAAAGTGCGCCGCCCGTAGCGCCCTACTCCGGCTCCGCCGTCCCTTCCACCACCCAATCGCGCGCCTCGGGCACGGCCCGAAAGAATTCCCGCAGCGCGGCGCTCAGGTGCTCGGCGTAGCGGAAATGGGCGCCCATGCCCGTGCGCAATTCGGCCTCATAGATAAACTTGTCCGCCTGGGTGGTGTGTTCAAACGGCGTCTGCGCCCCGAGCAATAGGCCGTAGACGTAAGCGGGCGCCCCGCGTTCGAGCAGGACCCGCAGGAGCTCCCGTTGTTCGTCCAGGAGCGCGCGATGCACGGACCGATCGATTTCCGGGGGCAGATAAAATCCCGCCTGGATCAGCGGCGTGTACCGATGGCCGGTGCGGTGCCGGTTCAGGTCCCGCAGCTCCGCAATCGCCAGATTGTTCCAGGCGAAACCGACCCGCATCCGCCGGGTCGCCCGACCCTGCTGGCCGTAGCGATTCGTCCGGTGGCGCAACGCCTCCGCGACCGGCTGATCGGCCGGCAGCCAGGGCGGCGCCGCCCGGTCCACGTGCACCCAAACCTGGTCGGCGAGGGCATCGCTGGAAAGCCGTTCGCGCCCCAGGGCCAGGCTGGCCGCCAGCTCCTGGGCGGCCTGGGCGGCATAAGACGCCTCGGCCTGACTGTGCCGCATGAGTCGGGGCGACTGCTTGAGCAACTCCTCGCGGATTCGCGCCGCCGCCTCGCGCGCCTCGGCCTGCGGGAGCGAGTCCAGATGCTTCACCGTTTGGGCCCACATCCGCGAGGTCTGGACCACCGCCAAATTCGTGCGGGTCGCCAGCGGAATGAAATAGCGGGCCCGGTCGAGCGCGTAGTTCTTGCGCAGGCGCGTCTGCACCGCCGGTTTGGCCCCCTCGGGGGCGCGGACCCGATCGGGCTCGGTCGTGGCGAGCGCATCGAGCCGCTGGTACTCGGCATGATAGGCGGCAAAGGCGCGCTGCAGCAGGTTGCGCCAGCGCTCCGCCAAGTCGGCCGGAAAACCCAGCTCCTCGGCGGAGGGCACGTTGGTCGGGTCCATCGCGATATAGCGGGTGCTCGATTCCTGGCCGTCCGCCATCTGGGCGATTTCAAATATTTTATAGGCCAACCACATGGAGACCCCGTCCAGCGCCACCGCGAGACCCCCGGTCAGACCGCCGATCGACGCATGCCCGTAGTCGACAAACTTGAGAATCCGGTCGATCGACGCCTCCGGGTCCTTCACGTCCACCTTGGCGAGGATGGCCTGGAGTCCCTCGTTGCTTCGGGAATATCGGGCCAGCACCGAGGCCAGCAATTCCGGCGTGACTCGGGGCGAATCGGCGGCGGTGGGCGGCGGGACCAGGGCGAGACCGGTGACTTTCATGGAATCGGCAAACTTGGGCAGCAAATGCCGCGGGAAACAACCGCGATCTGCGTCGAGGGGCGCGCCCCCGGGCGTTGTTTCGGGCTTGCAGTGTAACGCCGGTCCATCTTGGAACGTCAGTATTTTCGAACCCGGAACCCATTTTTCGGTCCTAATCATCCATGAAGCTTAAGCTTATCCTTCTTTCCGCCGCCCTCGCGGCGGCGCCGCTCGCGGCCCAAG
>CAZWMF010000091.1:8855-10315 GCA_964634535.1 uncultured Opitutaceae bacterium
GAGCGGGTCGAAACCGCTCCGCCGGCGCCCTATCCCGGTTGGGTCTGGGTCCGGGGCCATTGGGATTGGCGCGGCCGCTGGGTCTGGGTGCACGGCCACTACCAGGCGCCGCGGGCCGGCATGGTGTGGGTGCACGGCCATTGGGACAACACGCCGAACGGCTTCGTCTGGGTCGAGGGCCATTGGGCGCCGGAAGGCGGCGCCGTCGTCTACGCGCCGCCGCCCCCACCGCCGCCCGCGCCCAGCTACGCGCCGGAAGCGGCGCCGCAAGGCGCCGTCGTCTACGCCGAGAGCGCACCGCCGCCGGCCTACGTCGAGGCCATCCCGCCGGCGCCCGGCCGGGAATTCTTCTGGATCCGGGGCCATTGGGACTGGCGGGGCCGCTGGGTCTGGGTGCACGGCCGTTATGAGCGCCACCCGCATTTTCACGAAGGGGCCCATTGGACCGACGGCCACTGGGATCGTCGCGACGGCGGCTGGCTCTGGGTCGAAGGGACCTGGCGCTAGGCTCGGTTAGTCTGCGGGCGCGCCAGCCCGGCCAAGAGGGCGACGCCCAGCGCGGCCAAGAGAAGCGTCGAGCACGCGTCCGGCGCTGGGACCGCCACCCAATCCAAGGCACCGGTTGCCGGATCGAAACCATCGATCCGGTAGCCGGCCAGGTCGGTCTGGAAGGTGTCGTCCTGAAAGACTTCGTCCAGACCGAACTCGGAGCCGAAGGCCCCGCCGTCGCTCGATGCGAAAAACGTGTTCAGATTGAGCAACCCGTCGGCCAAGAACGCGTTCGGGTCCGCGCCACTTAGGAAATCGAATTCAACAACCGTGTCGTCGATGGAAACCGCGGCTCCGGGGTTAAACACCAACGTGCTGTCGAGGAAGCCCCCCTTGCCGTCGCTGGCGATGTCGAAGACGACTTCGCCACTCGATTGAGTATAGTTTCCGTCGACCGCCAGAGCGCCGGGCGCGCCCCCCCCACCTCGATCCGTCCGCCGCTCACCGCCACGTTGCCCACCAAGGTGCCGGTTCCGCCAAACTCGCCTCCGCTCACCGTAATCGACGCCGGATCCAGCGTGCCGCCGAAGAGCAGCGTGCTTCCGCCGGTTTGCGCGTAGGTGCCGGCATCCAACGTCGCACCCGGGCCGACGATGACCTGGCCGGCGTTGGCGAACGTGCCGACCGTTGTAAACGTATTGGCCAGCACGAGCGCCGTCCCGGTGTTGACCGTATTGCCCGTAACAACGGAGGTGCCGGTCTGCGTGAAGGTCCCGCCGGTGATCAGCAGAAAATCCTGGATGAAGCCCCCGCTCACCTGAGTCGAGCCACCCGACTGCTGAAAGAGGCCCGATCCCACGACCAATCCACTGTCGTTGAACGAGGCCGTATTGACGATGGCCCCATTGTTGATGATGGTGGCCGAATTGTTCACGGTCGCACCATACGCGTTGTCGATCGTGCTGGTCGCG
>CAZWMF010000092.1:0-10302 GCA_964634535.1 uncultured Opitutaceae bacterium
CCTGATCGACAACCAGCGGATCGACGAGGAAGGCGTGTTCGATTTTCTTCGGGGGGCGGTCAATTGGGCGGTCGATCGCGACCGGGAGTTGACCATCCCGGCGCGGCCCCTCGACCGGTTTCAACTTTCGCTGAGCGCCCGCGAGCTCCAGAATCTCCATTACAGCCTACTTTTCGTCGTGCCCGGAGCCGCCCTGCTGTTCGGCCTCTTGGTATACTGGACCCGACGAACCTAGCGATGCGCACCAAAGTCACCCTCGTCCTCTTGCTCCTGAACGTCGTCCTGTTCTTCATCATCTTTCGGGTGGAGCGGCTGTCGCGCACGGAAAGTCTGGCGCTGGAGGTCCGGCGCCGGGTGCTCGGCGCCGAGGCGGCGGACATCCGGGTCCTGGCGGTGGACAGCGCGGTGCCCGGCGGCTCGTACCGGCTGGAACGGCGCGGCGCCGACTGGTACCTGACGGAACCGTGGGAATGGCGGGCCAATCCCAACGCGGTCGGCCGACTGATCAGCGACCTGCAGTTCCTCGACAACGAAACCAGTTTCAGCGTGAGCGACGTGGAAAAGAACGGGCAGCATCTGGCCGATTACGGCCTCGATCCTCCGGCCCTGTCGGTCGGCTTCTCCTCGGGGGGGGTCGACACAACCGGCCAGGCGCCGACGATCACCACGCTGAAGATCGGCAGCGCGACCAAGGTGGGCCAGCGCCTCTATGTGCTTTCACCGGACGGCAGCCGGATCAATGTGGTGAGCCGGACGCTGCTCGACGGGCTCGCGCTGCCGGTGGAACGCCTGCGCTCCGACGACGTTTTGACCATACCCGAGTTCGAAGCGCGCGGGCTCAACCTGCAGGTGCCCTCGGGTTCGCGCATCCTGATCCAGCGCGACGGCCCCCGTTGGACCTTCGAGACCCCGATCTCGGCCCGGGCGAGCCAGGCGGCCATGGCCGAGACCCTGACCGCGTTGCATGCCCTGCGTGTGCAGTCGTTCGCTCCGACCGCCGTCCGGTTGAGCGACGCGGCCGCCCTGCGCGTCACGGTGGAGGGCGACAATCGGCATGAGACGCTGTTTCTATCGGCCGAGGCCGACGCGCGCGGGGAGAGCGCGGCGCAGTTGGAGAATCTGGCCCAGCCGGGCGGACGCAGCGTGCCGTTCACGGTCGTCGTGCCGGTGGCGCTGCGCGAAGTGCTCGCCAACGCGGTGGAACGGCTGCGCGACCGGCACGTCCTCGATTTGGATCCGGCCACGGTGACCGCGCTGACCCTCGAGGCTCCCGGCGCGCCGGAACTGGACCTGCGCCGTCTCGAGCCCGCGGCGGGTGCGGGCGCATCGGCGACCGCCGGCTGGCAGATCCTGTTGCCCGCCAAGGCGGGCCAGGGTCCACGCACGCTCGGGGCCGATGCCGGCCGGGTGCGGGAATTGCTCGGCAACCTGGCGGAGCTATCCGCCCATCAGTTCGTCAGCGACGCCCCGACCGCCGCGGACCTGGAGAAGATGGGCTTTAACCAGCCGGCGCGCCGGATCATCCTTAGCCAAGTCACGGCCGGCGGGCCGCAGAGCGTCTCCCTGGAGATTGCGGTCGCCGATCCGCGCGATCCGCTGGTCAATGTCCGCGTGACGCCGGCGCCCTCGGTCTATGCGGTCAATCCGGACGTATTGCTGGAGACGCCGACGAATGCCCGCCACTGGCGCGATCGCCAATTGCGGGCCCCCGACGCGGCCCGCATCGTGGGCCTGGCGTTGGTCGATCTGTCCGACGGGGCGGTCAAATGGAGCTGGCCCAGTCTGAACCAATCGGCCGCCCGGGCCGCCGCCGGCCAGAGTCTGGCCGCCGACCTCCTCAATCTGCGGGCCCGCGATTTTGTGGCCGACCGCTTCGATGCCGCCGGCGCGGACGGCAAGCCTTGGCGCTACCGGCTCGATGCGACGCTGGCGCTGCCCGGCGGCGGTTCCGCCGACACGCCCAGCGAGCATTCCCTCTATCTGGGCGAACGCACGGGCGCCGCCGATCAGTTGGCCGGCTCGGCCGAGTTCGATGCGGTGTTTCTGCCGGAGCAACGCTTGATCGACGAAATCTGGGGGCTCACCAACGGCGAGCGCGATCCGGGCGCGCCCGCGACGCCGGTCAAATAGCCATGGCGCCTCCTTCCGCCCGCCGGCGGGCGCACCCGGTCTGGTCCCGCGTGGCGGACGCGTTGCAGGCGGTCGCCTGCTGGACGATCTGGGTGGCGCTGGGCCTGGTCGCCATGGTCCAGGTCTATGTCATTTCGAGCCGTGAGTTCGCCCTGCCGCGGTTTCTGGCGGAGGCTTTGGAAGCGCGGCTGACGGCCTCGGGGCTGCAGGCGACTTTCGGCTCCACCCATTTCGATCCGGCCGGCCGCTTGCTCGTCGAAAATCTTCGCGTGCGCCTGCCGGGATTTGAGGAACCGGTGGCCGAGGCCCGCGCAGTCTACATCCGGCTCGATCCGTGGGCGCTCCTGACGGGTCGGTTTGCGCCGATCGAGGAACGGGCCACCGGCCTCACCTTGCGGGTGCCGGCAATGTTGTCGCCGTCGGGCCGGGCCGACGAAATCATCCGGGATGCCGATCTGGAGGTCCTCCCGGCGGATGGACGCTTCGATATCCCCTGCTTTAGCGCGTGGGTGGGGCCGCTCGCGGTCGCCGGCCACGGCAGCGTACGGCTGTCGCCGGGGCGGGCCGGGAATCGCGGGCCGCTGCCCGGCGCCCAATGGTTCGCCCAACACTATCCGCAATGGAGTCGCGCGATGGCGGCCGAACTGGGCCGACTCAAGGCGTTCGAACAGCCGCGCCTGGCGTTGGATTTTGTCGCGCCCGAACAGGGGGCGGGCTCGCTCACGGCGACGTTTCGGGCGGACGCGGTGAAATTGGATGAGCCCGTGGTGGTCGAGGCGCGCGGAATCGCGGCAACCGGCGGATGGAATCTCGCGGCCGGCGCCGGCGGCTTGACCGACCTGACCCTGGAGATCCGCCAGGCTAACGTCGCCGGGACTATCCGCCTCGGGGCGGTGGCCGCCGTGGCGCACGGGGTGGGCTGGATTCAGGACGGGTCCGGCGGGCGACCTGTGGCTGGCTTGGTTCAGCTTTGCGCCGACCAGGTCGCCACGGCTGCGGGCGTCATCGTCGCGCCGTCGGTCGAGGTGGATTGCCGCCACTATCCCAAGCTGGGCGGCGCGGTCGCGGCCCGGCTATGGGACCAATTGGTGAGCGTGCGCGGCGACGTGGATCTGGAGCGCCGGGCGGGCCGCGCGGAGATCGCGGCGGTCGTGGGGCCCGGCGTCCTCGAGTTTTTGCGCCAGCGCATGGGCTGGGACCTGCGACCCTACGTCCAACTCACCCATCCGGTGGACGTCGCCGGCCTGGTCTCATTCGGACCCGGCTGGCGCTTCGAGCGGGTCGACGGGCGGGTCGCGGCCGAGGGCGTGACGGCGCTCGGCGTGCGCGTCGATTCCGCCCGCGGGCGCATCGCCTTCGATGGGCGGCGGCTGGTGGCGCGCGATGCGTTTGCCCAGGTGGGGGATAATTATGCGCGCGGCACCTTCGAAGACGACATCGCGCAGGGGACCTACCGCTTCCTGCTCGATGGCCGACTGCGGCCGCTGGATATCACGCCGTGGATCGACGGCGATTGGTGGCCGGCCCTGTTTGGCAATTTCGATTTCGCGGCGGCGCCGCCGACGGCCAGCGCGGACGTGCGCGGATCCTGGACGGACGGGCGTCAATCGGCCGTGTTCGTGAACGTGGATGCGCCCGGCGTGGCGGTGCGCGGGGTGCGGTTCGACGACGTTCGCACGCGCATCTTTGCCCGTCCGCAGTTCGTCGAAGCGCTCGACTTGACGGCCCGTCAAGGCGACGGAGAGGCCGCCGGCTCATTCACCCGCCGGTACGATCTCGCCGCGGACGACTGGCAGAGCGTGGACGTGGCGGTGACCTCGACTTTGGACCTCGGGGCGATCGGCCGCTTGCTGGGGCCCGATTGGGCTTCGGCGTTGACGCCGTTCGCCTTTCGCCGGCCGCCCCACGTCGTTTTTCGCGGCCGGTTCACCGGACCGGCCGCAGCGGAGGGCGCGCATCAGACCTTTCGGGCGGAGGTGCGCAGCGACGGGCCGTTTCTTTATCACGATTTCCCCCTGGATCGCGTTGCCTTTGTCGCCAATGTTCGCGACGACGCCGTCGCGCTGACCGACGTGGACGCCAGCGTGGCGGGCGGCGCCATGACGGGGCAAGCGACGGTGACCGGCGCGGCGCCGAACCAGAAGCTGCGGTTTGCCGCCGACCTCAAGAACGCCCGGCTTTGGCAGGCGGTGGCGATCCTGGACGATTTTTCCGCCCGTCAGGCCGGCCGGAAGCCGACGGCGGACAACCGATTCATCCAAGGACGGACCGACGTGCTTCTCGACCTGGCATTGCAGGCGCAGGGCAGTCTGTCCAATGCCTATGATTTTCAGGGCGGGGGGACGGCGTATTTGCGGGGCGGGGAAATCACGCAGGTGCGCATGCTCGGACTGTTGTCCGAACTATTCCGATTCACGGCGCTGCGCTTTACCACGGCCCGCGCGGTCTTCCGCCTGGACGGCCCTCAGGTCATCTTTTCGGATATCGATGTCACCGGGGCCAATTCGGCGATTCGGGCCGACGGGACGTATCGGCTCGACCGGCACCAGCTCGATGTGCGCGCGCGCGTGGATCCGTTCGAGCAGAGCCGGTCGTTTCCGCAGAAGTTTGTCGACGGTTTCTTTTTTACCCCCTTGTCCAACCTGCTCGAGGTCCGGCTGACCGGAACCATCGAAAAGCCCAAATGGATCTTCGCCAACGGTCCGGCCGGCTTGCTCCGCAACCTGGGGGCCGCGCCAAAAACGCCGGCGGCCGCGGGTCCGTTGTTGCAGTGAGACCGGCCTGCTGTCATGGCTTCAGCGTAGTTTTGCTTTCTTGATGCTGCCCACCTTGCCGCGGGTCTCTTGGCTGGACCGCTGTATGTTGGCTTGCGCATGCGCTGTGACCATCGCGGGCGCGGGCGGTGCGGTCGCGCCATGGTTTCGGGAGTCGCCTTGGTCCGCCCTCGGCTGGACGACGGCCCCGATCGGGCCGTGGGAGGGCGCCGGAATCTGCGCGCTGGGGCTGGCCTTTCTGGCCCGGCTGCGGGGCCGGCCGCGGCTGCGGCTGATCGCTTTCATCCCGGCGGCGGGGGGCGCGTGGGCCTGGCTTCGGTCCCTGGGCGAAGCCGACGCGGCCGGCGTCGATCCGGTGAGCGCCGGCAGCCTGTGCGTGGTCGGGGCAATCCTCGCGTGGTCCGCGTTTCGCGGCGGGCGGACCATTCGCCGGTTTGCCGAGGCGACCGGCGGCTCGCTGATCGCCGCGATCGGCGGGGCAATACTCTTTGGGCGCGCCGCCGAATTGCCGACCGTGTACGCCTGGAGCGGCGCGCTGGCCATGCCCCTGGGCACCGCCGCCTGCTTCCTGGTGATCGGGGTGACCTGCGTGCTCCTGGCCTGGAAGGATCGAGAGGCTGGGCGCGACGTACCGCCGTCCTGGACGCCCTTGCCGGCGATCATCGGCGGCCTGGCGATCACGTTCACCCTGTGGGCGGGCTTGCGCGAACGCGAGAGCGCCTACCTCGACGCCCGGACCCAGGAGACGATGACGACCTATGCCCGCGCGCTGGGCGCGGCCATCGAGCGCGAGCAGGCGGCGACCGAGCGCACCGCCCGCGACCTGGCGGAGGCCGCCGAGATGGGACGCGGGCGGTGGGAATCGGACGCCGTGGCCCAACTGCTGGACTCGGCGGCGCATGGCTGCGTGGCCCTTTCCTTTGTCGGCCCGAACCGACGCACCATCTGGATTTACCCGCGCGACGGGAACGAAGCCCAACTGCGCTTCGACCACGCCGGCGTTCCGGCCCGTCGGGACGCCCTCGATCGATCCGCGCGCGGCCGGCCCGCGTCGGCCGTTTCCGCGTCGGTCGACTTCAATGGCCGCCCCCACGCCGGGTTCGCGATCTACGCTCCGGTGCTGCGCGGCGGCGCGGTCGCCGGCTGGGTCGATGCGGAATATCGGTACGAGTCGCTTTTTTCCGGCGTGGCGGACGACGAGCCGGAGCTGGGCCGTACCTATCGGATTGCGGCGTCGGTCGGGATGATTCCGGTGTTTGCCGGCGGGGCTCCGCCGGCGGATGTCGCGCATGCGGGCGTTCAGGACCGGACGTACACGTTGTTCGATCGGCGGGTGCAGCTGCGCTTCACCCCGTCGGCGACGCAGTGGCGCAGCGGGCAGCAGGCGTTGCCCAAATTTGCGCTGGCGGCCGGGTTGGGCCTGACCGGCCTGCTCGGATTGAGCCTGCATCTCGGGCGCCGGGCGCGTTTGGGCCAATTCGAGGCCGAGAGTTCCAACCGACGGCTGGTGTCCGAAAATGAGGAGCGCCGGCAGGTGGAAAGCCGGCTCAAGCTCTCGGATGAGCGCTTGCGGCTGGCTTTGGATTCGATCGAGATCGGCATCTTCGAATGGAACGTTCCGGCCGGCCACGTCTTCTATAGCCGCGGGCTTTGGGCGATGCTGGGCTACGAGGCGGAAAAGATGGCGCCGGCGCCGGCGACCCTGCAGGCGCTCGTCCACCCGGAGGATCAGGGGGCGTTGCGCGCGCGCCAGGATGCCCAACTGTCCGGCGCCGCCAGTTTCACCGAGGCCGAGCACCGGGTGCGCACGGCCTCCGGCGAGTGGCGGTGGGTCTACGCCCGGTCCAAGACCGTGGCGTCCGACGCCGGCGGCCGACCGGTGCGGATCATCGGCACGCTGCAGGACGTGACGGCGCGGGTCGAAACCGAGATCCAACTGCGGCGCGCCAAGGTGGAAGCCGACGCGGCGTCGCGCGCCAAGAGCGAGTTTCTCGCCTCCATGTCCCACGAGATTCGCACGCCGATGAACGGCATCATCGGCATGACGAGCCTCTTGCAGGAGACCGAATTGAACCCGGATCAGCGGGGATTTGTGAATACGATCCGTCTGTCCAGCGAGACGCTCCTGACGATCGTCAACAATATCCTGGATTTTTCGAAGATCGAGTCCGGCAAGCTGGAACTCGAACGGGCGCCGCTGGACCTCGTCGCCTGTCTGGAGGAGACCCTCGACGTCTTCGCCTCCCAGGCGGCGATCAAAAATATAGAACTGGGATACGAGATCGCGCCCGGGGTGCCGTTTTGGATCATGGGCGACGCGACGCGGCTGTGGCAGGTGGTGGCCAATCTGCTCAACAACGCGGTCAAATTTACCCATGCCGGCAGCATCGCGGTGTCCGTCCGGCCGGGCGCGCCGCTCCCGGCGGGCCGCATTCAGTTGGAATTCACGGTGCGCGACACCGGAATCGGCATACCGGCGGACCGCATGCAGCGTCTTTTCAAGGCCTTTAGCCAGGTCGATTCGTCGACCACGCGCAAGTACGGCGGGACCGGGCTCGGCCTGGCGATATGCGATCGGTTGTGCCAGTTGATGGGCGGGGCGATTCGCGTCGAAAGCACCGCGGGGCAGGGCTCGTCATTCATTTTCACGGTGCTCACCGAAGCGGCCGCGCCGCCGGCCGGCACCGAGGCCGGTCCGCCGCTGCCGCCCGCGCTCGGCGCCAGTCCGGTGCTCGCGGTCGTCGAACACGCGATCAACACCGAGCGCGTTCGGCGGATTTTCGAGGGGTGGGGCGCCACGTGTATCCTGGCCGCCGACGCGAAGGCGGCGGTCGGCCTGGCGGCGCGACTGACCGCGCCGCCGGTCTTGCTGGTCCTGGACCACGATCCGGACAACCAGGCGCTGCCGCCCGAATTGGCGCGCCTGACCTGCCCGCGTCTCCTGTTGCTTCCGTTCGGCAAGACGCCGGGCCCGGCGCGCGACGGGCGGCGGATGGGCTTTGTAGCCAAGCCGCTGAGGACGCAGGCCGTGATGCGCGCCGTGGTCCAGCTATTCGCGCAGGAGGCGACTGCGGCCGTCGCCCCCGCGCGCGCCGCCGGCGCGGTTTTGGCGGACGAGTTTCCCCTGCGCGTCCTGCTGGCCGAGGACAATCTGGTCAACCAGAAGGTGGCCTTGGGCCTGCTCGCCCGCCTCGGCTACCGCGCCGATATGGTCCCGAACGGCCGCGAAGCGGTCGCGCGGGTGTTCAGCCGGCCGTATGACCTCGTCTTGATGGATCTGCAGATGCCCGAGATGGACGGCCTCCAGGCCTGTCAGGAGATTCGCCGGGGCAAGCCGCTGGCCGGGCAACCCAAGATCATCGCCCTGACCGCCAATGCCATGGACGGCGATCGCGAACAATGCCTGGCCGCCGGTATGGACGACTACGTGGCCAAGCCCGTGCGTTTGCAGGAGGTGTCAGCGGCGATCCGCCGCCAGTTCGGCGAGAAGGCGTCCCCGCCCGCGCCGTAGCGCCGCCGCGCCGCCGCGCCGAAGCCACGCTCCGTCTAGAGCCGTTTCAGTCGGACTGTAGCCGCCATCTACAGGTCATCGCCCTCTGAGAGATAACATTCGGAACGGCCACAGTTTTCTTGAAAATGCGCAAGCATCAGCGGGCCCTCGCCCGCCGAAGCTCCGCTCCGCGGAGCGGAGGCGGACTCATTTCGGCGGCCGGCCTGCGTGAATCAGGTTCGCCCAGTCCCGAATCTCCCCGGCGCGCGCCGGGTCAGCGGCGAGGTTGTGTTGTTCGAGCGGATCGTTCTTGAGATCGAAAAACAGCCACGGTGCGCCGTCCTCGCCGAGGACCAGCTTTCGCTCGGCTCCGCGGAGGCCCCGCCAAGTTCGGTCGCATTGATCGGGCAGGCGCACGACGCTGGGCATGGAAATGGGCGCCGGCGAATTTGGCTCCGGCAGACCTGCGCCGGCCGGGGCGAGCAGACCGGGCCCGAGGTCCAGCAGCGACAGCGGCTGCGGGCGGCAGACGGCGCGGGGTCCGCCCGGCTCACGCCAGAGCAGGGGAATGCGGACGCTTTCCTCGTAGGGCCAGCCTTTGCGGAAACGACCATGGGCGCCGTGCATGTCTCCGTGCACGGAGGTGAAGACGAGGCGGGTCGACGCGGGCACGGCGCCGATGATTCGGCCCAGGGCCCGGTCGGTCGCCTCGATATGCGCATAGTAACCGCCGAGTTCGCGTCGAGCCCGGGTTTCCCGGTCGTCCCCCCGTGGGACGTTGCCCGGCAATTGAATCGTCTGCGGATCGCGCGGCGCAATGCCGGCGGCGTCGGCCGCGTACGGCGGGTGCGGCGGCTCCAGGCTGAGCAGGCAGAACCAAGGTGCCCGGGCCGAACTGATCCACCGACGGGCGACCTCGACCAGGATGTCCGACTGATACCCGGACAGTCGGCGCGGTTCGGGCGAGGTGGTGCCGTGCAGCCAGGGGTGATTGATCTGATAGCCGCCTTGGAATCCATCCCAGTACCCGAAACCGCCCCGGTCGGCCACGGCGACCCGCGTGCGGGCATGGGCTTCGCCGACCAGGGCCGCCGTGGGGTCCCGGGGGGCGAGATGCCAGTGGCCAAAAAAGGCGGTGGCGTAACCGCGCGCCTCAAACGCGCGTGCCAGCGTGGGTCGGTCGCGGGGCAGGGGATCGAAGTAGTCGGCCACCCCGTTTTCCGGGGACGGAAGGCCGGTGAGAAACGCGGCGCGGGCAAACGGTCCGAATGGATGGGGCGTCACCGCCTGGGTGAAGTGGACGGCCTGCGCGGCCAGGGCGTCCAACTGTGGCGTCCGTGCATTGGGATCGCCGGCGCAGCCCAGAGCCTGGCCCCGCCATTGGGTCGTGAGGATCACCAGGACGTTCGGGCCCGAGGGCGAGGGCGGGGCGGGCATGCTGGAATGAAAATGGAGGCGGTTGGCGGTGCGGCGAGGTCGGAATTCGGGGGGGGGACTGCCGGTATTCGCGTTAGGGTACGGCGGGACGCGGCTGCTCTGACTTGAGATTTTGGGGCGACGGGGCCCGCCTTCACTTGCAGCTTTGGGGTGGCGTGGCCCGCCTTCGCCTGCGGCTTCGGCGCGTCACGGGTGATTCCACCAGCGGCGGAGGGTATCGACCGCCTCGTGGACCGCGGGACGCACGTCGCGCAGGGCCTGATGCACCTCGGGAATGTGGCGGTCGGCCAGCCAGACCAGGAAAACCGTAAACCCGAGCCAGAGGAACGTATCCACCAAATGGAAGACCGGCGGCTCCCAGCCCGGGACAGAGCGCCGATGCCAATACCCGGGATGACTGAGCATGCGCAACGGCCACGCGATCGCGCGGTAGGCGAAGTACGAAGGTTTGAGCGGCCAGGGGTCGGACAG
>CAZWMF010000093.1:0-1484 GCA_964634535.1 uncultured Opitutaceae bacterium
TGGAGATCGCCGACGAGGTCGTGATCATGAACCAGGGCCGGGTCGAGCAGGTGGGAACGCCCCAGGACGTATACGACCGGCCCGCCAGCCCGTTCGTCTATCAATTCCTGGGCAACGTGAATATCTTCCACGACCCCGCCGTCCACGCCGCCGGGCCGAGCGCCCCCGCCGCGAGCGGCAAGTCCAACGGACAGATTTTCGTCCGCCCCCACGATATTGAAGTCGTGCCCCACGACGCGGGCGGGCCCGGCATACCGGCGATCGTGCGCTACGTGCACGCGGCCGGGCCTCAGGCCCGGCTGAGCCTCGAACAGATCGACGGGCGCGAGACGATCGAGGCGGAAATTTCCCGCAGCGAGCTGGCCGCGCTCGACCTGAAGATCAACGACGTGGTGCGCCTGCGGCTGCGCCAGGCCCGCTCCTTCAGCGAGGACTACGCCATTTGAAACCGGGGCTCCCCTTTTTTCGTCTCCCACTCACTCCCATCATCAAACACCCATAATACCATGGCCAAGATCCACGACGATATCACCAGCACGATCGGCAACACCCCCCTCGTGCGCCTCAACCGCACCGCGGCCGCGCACGGCGCGCAGGCGGAAATCCTGCTCAAGCTGGAATTCTTCAATCCGCTGTCGAGCGTCAAGGACCGCATCGGATTCGCGATGATCGACGACGCGCTCAAGAGCGGGCGCATCACCGCGGACACCGTCCTGATCGAGCCCACCAGCGGCAACACCGGCATCGCCCTCGCCTTTGTGGCGGCCGCCAAGGGCTTGAAACTCATTCTCACCATGCCCGAGACCATGACCTCGGAACGCCGCAAGATCCTCAAGGTGCTGGGGGCCCGCCTGGTCCTGACCGAAGGGTCGAAGGGCATGAAGGGAGCGATCGCCAAGGCCGAGGAACTGGCCGCCAAAATTCCGAACAGCGTCATCTTGCAGCAGTTCTCGAACCCGTCGAATCCGGCGGTTCACCGGCGGACCACGGCCGAGGAAATCTGGCGAGACACCGACGGCAAGGTCGACATCGTCATTTCCGGCATCGGCACCGGCGGCACGATCACCGGGATCGGCGAGGTCATCAAGCCGCGGAAGGCGTCGTTCCGCCTCATCGCCCTCGAACCGGCCGGCTCGCCCGTCCTGTCCGGCGGCCAGCCCGGACCCCACAAGCTCCAAGGCCTCGGGGCGGGCTTCGTGCCCGGCGTGCTCAACACCAAAATCTACGACGAAGTCATCACCGTGAAGGAGGAGGACGCGGCGCCGATCAGCAAACAGGTCGCCAAGCTCGACGGCATTCCGGTCGGCATCTCCTCCGGCGCCGCCATCTGGGCGGCGCTTCAGGTGGCCAAACGCCCCGAAAGCAAGGGCAAACAGATCGTGGTGATCATCCCGTCCTCGGCCGAGCGCTACCTGTCGTCCTGGCTGTTCGCCGACCTCAATCTCGAAAGCGACTCGATCGACGATCTGCTCGGCACGACCGCT
>CAZWMF010000093.1:1494-10277 GCA_964634535.1 uncultured Opitutaceae bacterium
CGCTACGGCGTGAGGCCGCGCAGGTGCTCGATCTTGGGCGCGATCACCGCCTGGCAGTATCCCTGCCCGGGATGTTTTGCGAAGTAGTCGTGGTGGGCATCCTCGGCGGGCCAGAATCGCGATAAAGCCACGATCTCGGTCGCGATGGGCTCGCCAAAGCGGCGTTGGGCCTCGGCCCGCGCCGCTTCGGCTTGCGTGCGCTGCGCCGGGTTCGCGCACAGGATGATCGACCGGTACTGCGGACCCTCGTCATGGCCCTGCCCGCCGACCTGAGTGGGGTCGTGCACCTGCCAGAAGAACTCCAATAGCCGGCCCAACGCGATGCGCGCCGGATCGAATTCGATGCGCACGACTTCGGCGTGGCCGGTCGTGCCGGTGCAGACCTGCTCGTAGGTCGGCGCGGTCGCGTGGCCGCCGGCATAGCCGGGCGTGACCCGGATCACCCCGGGCAGCAGACGATATGCCGCCTCCGTGCACCAAAAACAGCCGCCACCCAAAACCAGGGAATCCAAGGGGGGATCATCCATGCGAGCGAGAATGGTCGGCGACGTAAGATTCCATCGCCTCGCGAGTCAACACATGCCGGGCGGCGCAGCGCGGACAGCGGATCTCGATCTTCGGTCCCTCGCCGAAAAGTTCATCCGGATCGGTTCGCATGGGCGAGGCGAGCACCTCCATCATGCGCTGCTGGTTGCACCCGCAATGCCACCGATAAACCCGCTCCTCGAGCGGCGCCAGGTGCTCGCGTTGGTCCAGCCCGGCGGCGACGGGCGCCGTCAGGTCGTGCAGCCATGGCCGGTCGCAGTCGGGATGCTCGAGGACCAAGGCGCGATCCTCGTCGCCGACGCGGAAGAACCGCCCCAGCCGTTGCTCGCTCTGGCGGTAAAACGTCTCCACCGCCGCCACCGGGTCGCCGCCCGAAAAGCTCACCGCGCTGCGCCGCTTCGGCTCGGCCGCGCGCACCACGTCCGCGAAGAAAATGTTCTCGGTCCGTTCCCGGACGTTCTCGGTGAAGATTCGGCCGACCACGGCGCCGCTCGCATTGTCGGCGACCAGGAACAGATTCACCCGGGGGTCCTGAAAATTGATCGTCCAGGCGATGTGTTCGTTGCGCGCCCGGGTCGCGCAGTGCAGCAGAAAGGCGCCGAGCGCATCCTTGAACAAGGCGTCGTGGTCGGGAGCGGGCTGGATCCGGTAGCGCGCCAGATGCAAATAATAATCGACGAACAGATCCGCCAGGTCGGCCCGCGCCACCACGGCGTTGCGGCCCCGCACAAACCAGGTGCGGGCCTCCACGCCGGATTCGGCGGGATCGACGGGATTGGACGCGGCCATGCCCGCCAACCTACGCCGCCCCGCGCCAAATTCAAAATCCCGCCGCGAATTTCGCGGGCCGACCCTCCCCGCAGCGGTCGCTAGCGGCTGAGCCGCCGGTATTTGATGCGGTGGGGTCGGTCGGCCTCCTTGCCCTTCCGACGGCGGTAATCCTCCAGATAGGCCGAATAGTTGCCCGGGAACCAATGCACGGCGCTGTCGCCCTCGAAGGCCAGCAGGTGGGTGGCGACCCGATCGAGAAACCAGCGATCGTGCGACACCACGACGGCGCAACCGGCAAAATTGCCGAGCGCCTCCTCCAAGGCCCGGATGGAATTCACATCCAGATCGTTCGTCGGTTCGTCGACGAGAATCAGGTTCGCCCCGATCCGCAGGAGGCGGGACAGATGAACCCGGTTGCGCTCCCCGCCGGACAGGGTGCCCACCTTCTTTTGCTGGTCCGCGCCGGTAAAGCCGAATTCGGCGCAATAGGCCCGCGCGTTCACCTCCCGGCCGCCCAGCCGCAGGATTTCCTCGCCGCCGCTGATCGCCTCAAAGACGGTGGCCGCGTTGGGCAACGCGTCGCGCGACTGATCGACATGGGCGATCTTCACAGTTTCGCCGATGCGCAGAAGGCCGGCGTCGGGCTGCTCCGCTCCCGTGATCAAGCGAAACAAGGTGGTCTTGCCGGCGCCGTTCGGGCCAACCACCCCGACGATGCCGCCCGGGGGCAGGGAAAAGCTCAGATGCTCGAACAGGAGCTTGTCGCCGTAGGCCTTCGCGAGGTCCTTGGCCTCGACCACCAGGGTTCCGAGCCGGGGACCCGGCGGAATGGCGATTTCAAATTCCCGCTCCTGTTCGGTGACGTCGGCCTTGAGCATCGTCTCGTAGGCGCTGATCCGGGCCTGGGACTTGGCCTGGCGGGCCCGGGCCGACTGGCGAATCCAGGCCAGTTCGCGCGCCATCGCCTTCTGGCGGCGGTCCTCCGTGCGCTGCTCCACCGCCAGGCGGCGTTGCTTCTGCTCGAGCCAGGAGGAATAGTTCCCCTTCCACGGGATGCCATGGCCGCGTTCCAGCTCGAGTATCCACTCGGCCACGTTGTCCAGGAAATAGCGGTCGTGCGTCACCGCGATCACCGTCCCCGGATAGCGGGCCAGATGCTGTTCCAGCCATTGCACGCTTTCCGCGTCGAGGTGGTTGGTCGGCTCGTCCAACAGGAGAATCGACGGCTCCTGCAGGAGCAAACGCGCGAGCGCCACCCGGCGCTTCTCCCCCCCGGACAGTTGGTCCACGATCTGGTCGCCCGGCGGGCAGCGCAGCGCATCCATGGCCATTTCGACCCGGGACGCGAGGTCCCAGGCGCCGGCCGCGTCGATCTTTTCCTGCAACTCGCCCTGCCGCTGCACCACCGCCTCCTTCGCCGCCCCCTCGGCCGCTTCGCTCAATTCGTCCCAGGAGGCCCCATAGGCGGCGACCAGATCGGCCAGCGCTTTGACCCCCTCCTCGACGCAGGCGCGCGCGGTCCTGCCCGGTTCGAGCCGCGGCTCCTGTTCGAGCAGGCCGACCGTGTACCCGGGCTCGATATGCACCCGCCCGTCGAACTCCGGGTCCCGCCCCGCCAGGATGCGCATCAGCGTGGATTTGCCGGAACCATTGAGCCCGAGGACTCCGATCTTGGCTCCGTAAAAGAACGAAAGCGAAATATCCCGCAGCACCTCCTTGCGCTCGATCTTCTTCGACACGCCGATCATGGAGAAAATAACCTTGGGCTCCTCGGGTTTGGCCATCCCTCAGCATCGTCGCTGCGCCCGGCATTTCAAGCCGGCGGTTGCGGAACGCCAACCGGCATCCTGCAAAAACCGGTAAAGTTGTGTCCGATCCCCCAGCGAAAGCCACCGAAGCCATTGCCTCCCGATATCCAAAGACCAAAGCGGTCGTCGTCCCGCCGTAACCGCAGGCCAAGGCGGACTGCGTCTCGCCGTAGCCCGCAGGCGAAGGCGGACCGCGTCTCGCCGTAGCCCGCAGGCGAAGGCGGACCTCGTCCCGCCGTAGCCGCAGGCGAAGGCGGACTGCGTCGCGCCGTAGCGCAGGCGAAGGCGGACTGCGTCGCGCCGTAGCGCAGGCGAAGGCGGACTTGCGGCCCAGCCACCCCTGGCTATCCTCACCCCACCGATGCGCCGAGTCCCCATTCCTTGGTTCTGGCTTTGCGCTTTGGCCGGTCTGACCGCCTCGCTTCCCGCCGCACCCATGCTCGTCACGTTTGGCACCTACACCCAGGCCACCAGCCGCGGCATCTACGCCGCATGGTTCGATCCGAACACCGGCTCGCTCTCGGCACCGTTCCTAGCGGCGGAGGCGCTCAATCCCACGTTTCTCGCCGTATCGCCCGACGGCCGACGGCTGTATTCCACGGGCGAATTTCCGTCGACGCCCGCGTCGACGCCCACCGTCGGGGGCGTTTCCGCCTACGCCGTCGACGCCGCCTCCGGCCGGCTCGAACTGCTGAACCGCCAGGCCACGGGCGGAGGTTCGACGACGCACGTGGCGGTGGATGCGACCGGACGCATGGTCGCGGTGGCCAATTACAACGCCGCATACGTGGCCGCCCTGCCCATTCGGGCCGACGGCAGTCTTGGGCCGCGGAGCGCCTTCATCGAACATCGCGGGCTCGCTCCGCACGGCCCGAATCCCGATCGCCAGAAGCAAGCCTACGCCCACTCGATCACCTTCGCCCCCGACAACCGCTTTTTGTATGCCTGCGACCTGGGTCTGGATCGGATCGTTCGTTACGCCGTCGATTCGTCGAGCGCGCACCTGCAGTTGAGCGATCCACCGGCGTTTGCCGCACCGCCCGGGGCCGGGCCGCGACATGCCAAGTTTTCGGCGGACGGGCGATTCCTATACGTCGCCAATGAAATGGGCGGTTCAATCTGTGTCTACGCCTGCGAGCCGGCCAGCGGGTCGCTCGCCCTGCGCCAGACGATCTCCACACTGCCCGAGAGCTTCGACGCCGGCCGGGTCCAAAACACGGTGGCGGAAATACGGATTCATCCCAATGGGCGCTTCGTCTATGTCTCGAACCGGGGCGACGACAGCATCGCGGTCTTCGCGCGGGATTCGGCGGAGGGTACATTGCGCTCCGTGGAAATCGTGCCGTGCGGCGGCCGGCATCCCCGCAATTTCGCCTTGGATCCCGGCGGCACGTGGCTGCTCTGCGCCAACCGCGACACCGATAACATCGTCGTGTTCAAGGTCGATCCGGCGACCGGACGCTTGACCGCAACCGGTCGGCAGATCGCCGTCTCGCGGCCCGTCTGCGTCCTTTTCGTTCCCGTGCCCGAATAGTCCATGAATCGCTCGCGTCTTACCCGCCGGTCGTTTCTGCACCAGATCGCTTGGGGTTCGGCCGCGCTCTCCGCCGGTTGGCCGCTGGCCGCCCGCGCCGAAGATCCGGCCGGCCGGCGCAAGCCCCTCGGGGTCGCGCTGCTGGGCCTGGGCGGATATAGCGCCGGGGAGTTGGGGCCGGCGCTGCGCCGGACCCGGTTGTGCCGCTTGCAGGGAGTCGTCTCGGGCGTGCCCGCCAAGGCGGCCCGCTGGGCCCGGGACTACGGCTTCCCGGAAAAAAATATCTACACGTACGAAAACTTCGACCGCATCGCCGACAACCCGGAAATCGACATTGTCTATGTGGTGACGCCCCCGGCGACCCACCGGGAATTCGTCGTGCGCGCGGCCCGCGCCGGCAAGCACGTGATCTCGGAAAAGCCGCTCGCGACCCAGGTCGCCGATTGCGACGCCATGATCGCCGCCTGTCGGGAGGCCAACGTGCGGTTTTCGGTGGGTTACCGCCTGCACTTCGATCCCTATCACCGCGAATTGATGCGGCTGGCCCGCGATCGCGACTTTGGCGCGTTCACGAAGATGAGAGGCGACTTTGCCTTCGTCATGGAGCGACGGGCCTGGCGGGTCGACAAGCAGCTGGCCGGCGGCGGACCGATGATGGACATCGGCATCTACATCGTGCACGGAGCGATCATGGCGGCCAATGGCCAGGTTCCCGTGGCCGTCCGGGCGCAAGAGGGGCCGAAAACTCGGCCGGATTTGTTCGACCAAGTCGAGGAATCGATGACCTGGTCGATGGAATTTCCGGACGGGGCCGTGCTGGAGGCCGCGTCCAGTTTCAGCCGCGAGGCCAATTTCTTCCGGGTGGAAGGGCCCGGCGGTTGGTTTGAGCTTTCGCGCAACGCCTTTTACTACCGAAATATCGCCGCTGCGACGAGCCGCGGTCGGCTACACTACCGAGCCCCCGACCAACAGGCGCTGCAAATGGACGATTTCGCCGACTGCATCCTGACCGGACGACCGACTCCGGTTTCGGGCGAAATGGCCCGGCGCGACATCCGAATCCTCGGCGCCATCTACGAATCCGCCTCGACCGGCCGACGCGTCCTGGTCTGACGGGGTCCGGGGTCGCGCGGATCGCCGCCGGCATTAAGTGTTGCTAAAGCGGGGAACCTGAACGACATTCGGATTGATTGCTGGTGTCGAGCGCGGCTAACGCGCTCCGCCAGCCATTATTAAACATCGCGGCCTCCGTATGTTCGGGAAGTGCCGCTTTAACCCAAAAGAAAGAAGCAAATGACAGATAATGAACCGTCCGGCGCTGATGCCGCCCCGGCCGCCCCCAGTGTGGCGCCGGCTGGCGCCGCCGAGACACCCGCGCAATCCGCCGCCACCGCCGAAACATCGGCCTTTGGCTCATTCGGCGCAAAGCGCGGTTCAGGGCTGGCTCGCGGCAAGCGCTCCAGCACTCCGGCGCCATCCGCCGCAGCGGCCCCCGCCAACGGGGCCTATCAACCCACCGCCGTCGAGGTGATCACACCTCCTCGCGAATACAAGAATCCGTTCGGGGTGGAAACCCCGACGCCCGTCGCCGCTCCCGCAGCGGTGGCGGAAATCGAACCCGAATCGGCTCCGGAGGCGTTAGCCCCGTCGGCCGAGCCGGCGCCGGCCGCCAGTGCGCCGGTGGAACCGCCGCCCGCGCCCGTCAGCGAGCCGAGGGCGGAAATCAATGTGCTGCCGCCCGCCGAGACCAAACGCGTCGCGGTGAGCTGGGAGCACGTGGCGCCCGCGGCCGACCAACCGGTTGAGCCCGAGCATCCGTATCGCAACGACCGCCGCTCCGAGCGACGCGAACCGCGCCGGGATGAGCGTCCCTATTTCCGCACGGATGGTCGCGAGGGTGAACGATTCGCCGAGGACCGGCGCCCCGCTGGCGAGAGTCGGCCGGAGGCCGTTCGTCCGGTCGAACCCGCCAAACCGCGCGGCCTTCTGGCCTGGATCAAGGGCCTGTTCGGCGGCGCACCCAAGGTGGAAGCTCCGCCCCCCGCCCCCCAAGGCCGGCCCGATTTCGGTCCGGAAGGATCCGACGGGAATTCGGGCCAGCGTCGGCGGCGCCGCCATCGCGGCGGTCGCGGCCGCAATGGGGATTTTCGCGACGGCGACCGACCGAGCCGCGACAACAATCGGGCCGATGCTCCCGGGGCTCCCGGCGGCGAGGCTCCCGGCGAACCCCGCCGGGACGAGCAGCGCGGAGAATACGGCGGACCGCGCCGGCGGCGCGATCGCGGCGGTCGCGGCCGCGACCGGGGTCGCGGCGACCGTGGACCGCGGCCGGAAGGCCAGCAGGGCGGCGGCGTGATTTGATCGGTTAAACCTTGCACGTGCGGCCCGTCCGCGCGGATTTTCAAGGCGTCCGCCTTTGGCGGGCGCCTTTTTTTCTCTCCATGGCCGATCTGATCGTCAACGGCGGCAAGCCGCTCTCCGGCACCGTCACTCCGTCCGGCAACAAGAACTCCGTCCTGCCGATCCTGTGCGCGACGTTGCTCACCGATGAACCGGTCGAGCTGACCAATGTGCCCGACATCACCGATCTCGAGAAGCTGGTCGGGGTCCTGCGCGGATGCGGCTCGCGCATCGATTGGGACCGGGAGGGCGGACGCATGCGGGTCGACCATTCCGCCGTCGCCGCCGCGCTGGAGGGCCGCGCCTTGCCGGGCGACATGCGCTCGACCGTGCTCCTCTATCCCGGGCTCCTGCGCCGGTTTGGGCGCATCGTGCTGGGACCCACGGCCAAAGGCTGCACCCTGGGCGTGCGCGAAATCGACCCGCATCTGGAAATCCTGCGCGCGCTGGGCGCGGCGGTGGAAATCGGATCGACCCTGGTGATCGCGGCGCCCACCGGCTTCCGCGGAGCGCGCCACTGGTTGGACTACATGTCCGTCACCGTCACGGAGAACTTCGCGATGGCGGCCGCGGTCGCCCGGGGCGCCTCCACGCTGATGAACGCGGCGAGCGAACCTCATGTCCAGGAATTGTGCGCCGCCTTGGTGGCGATGGGCGCGCAGATCGGAGGCATCGGCACGAGCCGGCTGGAGATCCGCGGAGTGGAGCGTCTGCACGGGGCCACCATCCGGATCGGCACCGACCATCACGAGGTGGCGACCTTTCTCGCCCTCGGCGCCATCACCGGCGGCGAAGTGCGGGTGCGCGATTCCGTCCCGCAGCACTTCGACTTGATCGCCCGGGCCTTCGCCAAACTCGGCGTAACCGTCCAGCACGAGGGCGATGTCGCCCGAGTCGCCGCGGGGCAATCCCGGCGGATCGCGGCGCCTCTGACCGGAAACCTCCTGCCCAAGATCGAGGCCGCGCCCTGGCCCTATTTCCCGGTGGATCTCCTGCCGCTGATGATCGCCCTCAGCGTCCGGACGGAGGGCACCATGCATTTTTGGAATAAGGTCTACGAAAACGGCTTCGCTTGGATGCCGGAATTGGCCAAATTCGGGGCGCACATCGTGGTCTGCGATCCCCACCGCATCATTGTGTTCGGCAATTGTCCGCTGCGCGCGGCCGTGGTCGACTCGCCCTATGTGATCCGCGCCGCCGTCGCCCTGACGATGGTCGCGGCCGCGACGCCGGGCCGCAGCATCGTGCGCAATGCGGAAATCATCAAACGGGCCCACCCCCGCTTCGTGGAAAATCTCCGCAGTCTCGGAGCGGACCTGGCATGGGAATGATCCCGGAAAAGGGCGTCGGCTATATCGCCTCCACGCTGGGCGGCCCGGTCGGCCCCGCGGAAGCCGCGCTGCGGCCCGTCTCGTTTGCCGATTTCGCCGGCCAGGCCAAGACGGTGGAACGCCTCCAGGTCATGGTGGGGGCCGCCCGGGCCCGCGGCGATTCCCTCAAGCACGTTCTGCTGTCGGGGCCACCGGGACTCGGCAAGACCACCCTCGCGTTCATCCTGGGGCATGAGCTGGGCAAGAACGTCCGCGTCACTTCGGGACCGGTCATCGAAAAGCCGGGCGATCTGGCCGGCCTGCTCACCAGCATGGAGGAGGGCGACCTGCTCTTCATCGACGAGATCCATCGGCTGCCCAAGACGGTGGAGGAATATCTCTACTCGGCGATGG
>CAZWMF010000094.1:0-10265 GCA_964634535.1 uncultured Opitutaceae bacterium
GCGCTTCGACGCCGAAACCTGTTGGCGCTTCCTGCGCAAACTCCGGAGAGCCGCCCGTCGCCGCGCCGACACCGGCCGCCTCAGGAGGCTGACCGAGCGCCGGAGCGAAAAAGGCTTCCCGTTGGTCGTAAACCTGCGTCGGATCATGTTCGAGGAGCAGGCCTTGATTGATTGGCTCAATCGCCGGAGTTCTCGCCTCCAGGATTGATTCTGGGCCCCCGGGAGGCGGCTGTCGCTCCATGATCCCCGTGTCGCCGGAGGAGCCAAATAGCGGATTGGGGAGCCGTCAAAGCCTCGCAGCGTCGGACGGGCAGCCCGGCTCCTCGGCTATTTCAGCACTTTCGTAAGTAGGGCATCCCGCGGTCTAATTTCGGGCCTTTTTGTATGAGATCCGTATGAGAAGTCCCGCGCCAGAGGGGAAAGTGGCGCCCTCAAGGGGAATCGAACCCCTGTTTGGGCCTTGAGAGGGCCCCGTCCTAGCCGCTAGACGATGAGGGCGAGCGGTCGAACGAGAACGGTTTCGGTTTTGCGGGGAAGCGTCAAGCGTGAGTTGCAAACGCGGGCCGCTCCGCCATCTGTTCTGAGCGGGTCGCCAGCCGGGCGATCGGTTCGGCGGCTTTCATACCATGAAAATCCTTTGGGTCGTTTTACTGGCGGCGAGCGGATGGCGGGCGACGGCGTTCGCCCAGGACTGGGCAAGCGCCAAGCTCGACCAGTCCCCCCGTCACGAGGAATGGGTCACATTGAAGCACGACGCTCGCGCGGTGCAGTGCTTCGTGGTCTATCCCGAGGTCAAGGCGGCCGCGCCGGCCGTCCTCATCATCCATGAAATCTTCGGACTGACCGACTGGGCCAAAGACCTGGCCGATCAAGTGGCCGCGGCCGGCTACGTGGCCATCGCGCCGGATCTGCTGACGGGGATCGGCTCGAACGGCGGCGGCACGTCGGAACTGGCGGCCCAGGGCACGAGCAACGTCACGCGCGCCGTCTCGGCGCTCCCGCCCGCCCAGGTGATCGCCGATTTGGACGCGGCGGCCGATTACATTGAGAAGGTGCCCGCCTGCAATGGCCGGCTTCTGGTCGCCGGATTTTGCTGGGGCGGCACGAAGGCGTTTGTCTACGCGACCCACCGGGCCGACGCGAAGGCCGTGTTCGTCTTTTATGGGACGGCGCCGGCCGATAATCTATTAGGCCGGATCGCCTGTCCGGTATATGGATTCTATGCGGGCAATGACGCCCGGGTCACGCTGACCGTGCCGGCGACGGTCGAAGCCATGCGCCACGCGGGCCGAGCGTTCGAACCGGTAATCTATGATGGTGCTGGACACGGTTTTATGCGCGCCGGTGAGGCTCCGGCGGCGACCGCGGGCAATCGGACGGCGCGCGACGCAGCCTGGCAACGGTGGAAGACCTTGATGGCCAAGACGGAAATAACGGGCTAACGCGCTTCGAATACGGGGCATAAGGTTGGCTTTTTGTCTTTAGGTTGGCGCCCAAAAGACCGAGAATGGAGGTAGGCCAGCGTGGATTGCCGCCGGTTGACCGCGAACCCTTCCTGTTGGATTACCGGCCAGGCTGACGGTCCAGGCGGGGCCATTTCCATCAATCGCCCTGTGTTCGATCAAAGCCCCATGAGCGCGCGCTCACCGTATTTGTCCGGGCCGCTGGCGGCTTGGCGGGGGGCCGCTATGGCCTTGGTCATGACGATTGCCCTGTGGCCGGCGCTCGCCCGCGGCCAGGCGCATCGCATTGGGGCCGCGAGCCCGGGTTTGCGGGAGGCGGGGATACCCGACGTCAATATTCGCGAGCACGAGGTGATGGGCTTGGATTCGCCGCCGACCGACGTGCACCTGATGCCGGATGGACGGATTTTGGTGGTGGCTCGCCGGCAGATCGCCCTGGGCGACGGCGTGCGTTGGGAAACCTATCAGCGGGCGCCTGACGACCCCGGGCGCACCGGCGCCGAAGCGGCGGTGGATGCGACCGGCAATATCTACGTCGGCGTGCCGGGTGGTTTTGCCCGGGTGGACATCGGCGACGACGGTCGGTGGCGGGCGCACATCGTGGCGCGGTGGACGGATGCCGGTGGGCGGGTGCCCCCGTTGCTGAGTTCGGTCATCGTGTTGGGCGCGCATTGGTTTTGGCACGGGGAAAGCGGGCCCCTGATCGCGTGGCATCCGGGCGAGGAGCCGCGGACGGTCGGCCGGACCGATACGGTCGAGCAGGTGTTTGCGCGGGACGGCCAATACTACGCGAGTGATCGGACGGATGGTCGGCTTTGGCGCATCGGCGCGGCCGGCCTCGAATCGGTCGCGTTCGCCCCCGCGATCACCTCGAGCGACACCTTGACCTGCGCCCAGCCGTTTGCCCCGGGCAGCGTGCTGGTCGGCACCTTGGCTCGGGGTTTGCAGATTTTCGACGGACAGACCGTGCGACCGTTTCCGACGCAGGCGGACCTCGGCACCGGAGCGCGGATCAACGATCTCTGTCAGACCGAAGGCGGCGGCTATGCCGTCGCCGTGGAAAACCTCGGCATCGTATTTTTGGATCGCTCGGGCCGGACGATTCAGGTGATCGATCGGCGATTGGATCATCGGCTGGCCGACGTGCGCCGGCTGTTGTGCGCGCCGGGGGGCATGGTCTTGGGGCTCTTGAGCGATGGGCTGCTGCGCGTGGGTTTCCCCGCGCGGGTGACCCAATATGGGCCGCTGATCGGCACCGGGGTGATCACCGCCCATCCGTACCGGCTCGATGGCAAATTGTGGGTGATGGCGGACGGCGTCATCGACCAGGGCATCTACGACGCGGGGGGCCGCTTGGTGGAACTGCGTCCGGACACCCCGCCGGGCAACTTTGCCTTTGGCTTTAGCTGCGACCTGGGCGTCCCGCTGGCCGGCACCGATCACGGCGCCTATTTCCGCGGGCCGCACGGTTGGGTCGATTTTGCGCCGGCGGCGGACAATCTGCGCATTCTCAGCTCGAAGCCGGTGGAGGGTCGGTGGGTGTACGGTGCGCGGGACGAAGTGGGCTGGCTGCGCTTTACCGGTAAGGCGATGGAGATGGAGCGCATCCCCATGCCGGGGTTGGACCGGCTGTACAACATGGAAACCGACCCCGCCGGGGCGATTTGGATCGAACAGGGCAATGCGCGGTTGGCGCGGCTGCGCATGGGTGGCCCAGGGCGGGCGCAGGTGGAGTATTTCGGGGTCAAGGACGGGCTGCCGGAGGGTTGGGCCCAGGTATTTTCGATCGACGGCATCGTGCGGTTCAACGTCGGCGACCAGATTCTGCGCTTCGACGAGTCGGCCCGGCGTTTTGTGTTGGACGAAGACTTCTACCGGCGGCTGCCCGGCTTCAAGGATATCACCGGTCGACCGGGACTCGACGCCTGGGGCCGGTTGTGGATCACGGCCGACGGGGCCGTGCGGGTGCTGCGCGACGAGGCCGGCCAGTGGCGCGAGGTGGACGAGGATATGCCGCCGGGCTTCGAACCGTATTATTTCACGTTTGAGGACCACGGGGTGGTGTGGATGCACAACAGCCGCCATCTGCTGCGCTACGATCCGGGCGTGCCGGCGGCGGCGCCCGCGCCCTTGCGGGCGCTCATCACCGACGTGCACCTGCCGGGCAGCGGCCGGTCCTTCTTCGCGGTGGGCGTCGCGCTGCCGCCGTTGCGCTTCAGCGACAACTCGCTCGTCGTGCATTTCGTGGCGCCGAACGCTCCGCTGGGCGGGACCGTGAGCTTTGAGGTCAAGCTGGAGGGCGCCGACCCCGAATGGGTGTCGACCGGCGCCGTCGATTCGGCGGTCTTCAACCATTTGAAGGAGGGCCATTACGTCTTTCACGTGCGCCCGCGGGTCGGGGGACGCCTCGGCACGGAGGCGATCCTGCGGGTGGTCATCCGCCCGCCCTGGTACCGCTCGGTCCTGGCGAATCTGGGCTATCTGCTCGCGGCGGCGGGCATCGTGTTCCTGGCCGGGCGGGTGGCCTCGCTCTTGCAGCGCCGGGAGAACCTGCGACTCGAGCGCCTGGTGGCCGTCCGAACGCGCGAGCTCAATTCGAGCAATGCGCAGCTGGAGGCGCGCATCGAGGAGATCCGCCTGCTCTCCCAGGCGATCGACCAAAGCCCGGTCGCGGTCTTCATGATACGACCGGACGGCACGATCGCCTTCGCCAACACCCGCGCGTGCGAGATGACCGGCTTTCCCTTGGCTGAACTGATCGGCAGCCCGGCGCGCGAGCTGCGCCACCAGACCCCGCCCGCCGTGCAGGCGGAATTGGATGCGGCCCTCGCCCGCGGCGAACCCTGGCGGGGGCAGCGGGCCAACCGGCGCCGCGACGGCCGGATCATCCAGGTGCGCAGCATCGTGGTGCCCATCCGCCACGGCGATGGGACGCTGCGCCACCTGCTCGTCATGGAGGAGGATATCACCGACTGGCTGGCCGAACAGGAGCGGCGCAGCCGCTTGGAGGCGCAGCTCTTCCAGGCCCAGAAGCTCGAGAGCCTGGGTACCCTCGCCGGCGGGATCGCCCACGATTTCAACAACATTTTGACCGCGATCCTGGGCAACTGCGAACTGGCCAAGTTTTCCGCCGGCGACAACCCCGACCTCCTGGAGGAGCTCGAGGGCGTGCGCAAGGCGGGGCTGCGCGCCAAGGACCTGGTGGCGCAGATCCTCACGTTCTCCCGCCGGGGCAATGTCAAGCTCGAGCCGCTCAACCTGGCCCAGCCGGTCGGCGAGGCCCTGAAGCTCATCCGGGCCTCGACGCCGGCGACGATCGAGGTGGTCTCGCAGTTGGAGGATGGCGCGGTCCGCGCCGACGCGACCCAGATCCAGCAGCTCGTGCTCAACCTGACGACCAATGCGATCCAGGCGCTGCCCAACCAGACGGGCCGGGTGGAGGTCCGCCTCGAGCGCATGCACGTGCCGTCCGCCCTGGCCGGCGAGGTGCCCAATCTCAAGACCGGTCCGGCCATGCGGCTCGTGGTGGCGGACAACGGCCGGGGCATGGAGCAGGCGACCCTCGACCAGATCTTCGATCCGTTCTTCACGACCAAGCCGCAGGGCGAGGGCACGGGGCTCGGGCTCGCCATCGTCCAGGGCATCCTGGCGGCCCACGGTGGCGCGCGGCGGGTGCACAGCGTCAAGGGCGGCGGCACGACCTTCGAACTGTTCTTCCCGCTCGCCGCGGCGCCGGTCGCGGTGCCGGACGGGGCGCGGCCGCGGCCGCGCGGCGACCAGGAGGAGATCCTGTTTGTCGACGACGAGGCCTTTGTCGCGGCGAGCGCGGGCAAGCGCCTGCAGCAGGTGGGCTACAAGGCCACCGTGTTTACCGATCCGCGGGCGGCGCTGGCCGCGGTGGTGGCGGCGCCCGAACGGTTCGACGCGCTCGTCACCGACCTGACGATGCCGCAGCTCACCGGTGCGGAATTGATCCAAAAGATCCGCGTGCTCCGGCCGGATATGCCGGCCGTGATCGTCACCGGTTACGGGCACGACGCGGTGCGGGCCCAACTCGAGGCCCTGCCGCGCTGCCTGATCGTGCCGAAGCCCTATGCGGGCGAGGACCTGGCGGCGGCGCTCGGCCAGGTGCTGGGCAATTCCGGTGGGCGCCGACTCAAGGCCAACGGCGCTGCCCGGCCACCGGGCTAGCGCCGGGCGGTCGGCGGCCGGGCGAGACGGGCGTGCACGATCAGCCCGAGTCCGATCGCGACGAGAAAGAGCGAATAGAACGTGCCCCGGCTCAGACCGAAGATCGGCCTGACGCCCTCGTCCGGTTCGCGGAACCATTCGCAGAAGACGCGCACCAGGGCATAGGCCAGGAGGAACTCTCCGGACAGGCGGCCGGGCTGGGTCCGGGTCACGTCGGTCTTCCAGAAGCGCAGCTGCATGAATACGAGCAGCAGCAGGCCCTCGAGCCCGGCCTCATAAAGCTGCGAAGGATGGCGGGGGGCGATCTGGAAGTCCGGCGTGCCCGGCTCGGCGCTGCGCGGAAACACCATGGCCCAGGGCACGTCGCTCACCTTGCCCCACAACTCCCCATTGATGAAGTTGGCCACCCGCACGACGAATATCCCGATCGGGGCGGTGGAGACGATGAGGTCGCCCACCTCGAGAAACGGCAGCTTTTCCTGACGGGTGAACCAGGCCACTCCGAGGGCGACACCAATCATGCCGCCGTGGCTGGCCATGCCGCCTTCCCAGACGCGCAGCAGGATCAGCGGGTGGAGGAACGCGGACGGTTCGTAGAGAAGAAAGTAGCCCAGCCGGCCGCCCAGGAGGGTGCCGACGACGCAGGCGAGGACCAGATCGCCGATCTTTTCCGGGGCCACGCACGATCGGCCAGCGCGGTCGTAGGCCCGCAAGAGGAGCCAGGCGGCCGCGAAGCCGATGAGATAGCCGAGCCCAGAGTACCGGATCCCGAAATTGCCCCAGTGCGGCCCCAGGAAGGGACTGAAGCGGACAACCCAGTAGGCGAGGGGCATGGCCGGCGAGTTCAGGATTTGGCCGGGCCGGGCCGGGCCGGCGTTCCCGGGCGGCGTTCCCGGGGGTTTTTCAGGGCTTGGCGCTGGCGCGCCCGCGCGAATTCGCGCATGTCGACCGCGACATCGTCTTGCTCGAAGATCTCGCGGCCGAGCAGGTGTTCGAACACGTCCTCCATGGTGACGACCCCGGCGGTCGCCCCGAATTCGTCGACCGTGATCAGCAGCTTCTGGTGCGTCTTGAGGAAAGCCTGGAGGGCGTTGGCCACGGTCGCGGTCTCCGGGACAAATTGCGCTTCCAGCATGAGCTGTTCGACCCGCGTCGCGTCCTGGCCATTGGCCTTGGCCGCGAGCAGATCGCGGCGGCGCACCAGGCCGACGATGTCGTCCAAATTGCGGCCATAGACCGGCAGCCGGCCGAACGGCAGATTGGGTCGTTCCCCGAAGACCTCGGCCACGGTCGCCTCGCGCCCGAGGGCCAGGACCACCGTCCGGGGGGTCATGATCGCGTTCACCCGCAGGTTATCGAGGGACAGGGCGTTGGCGATGATGCTCGATTCACTCCGGGACAGCGTGCCCTGTTCGGCGCCGCGTTCGGCCAGGAGGCGGATTTCCTCGTCGGAACCGGTGGGCCGCTCCGGCGCGCCGATCAGAAAGCGCACGAACAGATTGCACACCCAGGTGATCGGGCGCAGCACGCGCCGCAGCCACCACAGCGGGAACACGATGAGCGGCTGGAGCGAGCGGCGGTAGGCGATGCCGACGTTCTTTGGCAGAATCTCCGAAAGCAGAAACAGGACGACCGCGAACACGAGGACGGCCACGCCGGCCGCGGCCTGGCCCAGCACCCGCAGGGCGAGCATGCCCACGATCATCGAGCCCACGCCGTTCGACAGGGTGTTCAGGGACAGGATCGCGGAAATCGTCTCGTCGATTTCGACCTTCATCGTCTCGAGCCGCCGGCCGGCCCGGGGGCGCGATTTCTTCAGCGCCTCCATTTCGGCGACCGTCGTGCTGAGCACGAGCGCCTCGAATAGCGAGCATACGAAGGAGACGCTCAGCGTGCCGACGATCGCGAAAATGAGCCAATTCATGCAGGGGCGGGCCGACCACGGCCCAATTCCAGCCTTGCGGCAGGCCGGGTAACCGCAACAAATTTTGCCGCATGAGCGAACTCAAGCGCACGCCCCTGCGTGACTTCCACGCGGCGCACGGCGCGCGACTGGTGGACTTTACCGGCTGGGAGATGCCGGTCCAGTACCGGAGCATCCTCGACGAGCATCGGGCCGTCCGCACGGCCGCCGGGCTCTTCGACGTCAGCCACATGGGCGAATTCGACGTGCGCGGCCCCGGGGCGGGCGCCTTTTTGGACCGGCTGGTGCCGAATGCGGTGGCGCGCCTGTATCCCGGGCGGGTGCTGTATTCGCCGATGTGTTATCCGACCGGCGGGGTGGTGGACGACCTGCTGATCTATCAGCGTGCGGCCGACGACTACTTTCTTTGCGTCAACGCCGGCAATATCGACAAGGATTTCGCCTGGATCTGCGAGCAGGCGGCCGGCGGCGACGTCCGCATCACCGACCGGTCGGCCGAGTACGCGCTCCTGGCCCTGCAGGGGCCGCGCGCCCGCGCGATTCTGCAGCCCCTGACCGGCGCCAAGCTGGAACTCGTCAAGACCTACCACTTCGTCGAGGGGACGGTGGCGGGGGTGCACTGCCTCATCAGCCGCACGGGCTACACGGGCGAGGATGGTTTCGAACTTTACCACGCGAGCGGGGACGCGGCGGCGTTGGCGCCGGCCGTACTGGGCGCCGGCGCGGCCCACGGCCTGGAGCTGTGCGGGCTGGGCGCCCGCGACAGCCTGCGGCTCGAGGCCGGCTATCCCCTGTACGGCCACGAGATCGACGCGGAAATCTCGCCGATCGCGGCGGGCCTCGGCTGGACGGTCAAACTGGACAAGGGCGCCGACTTCATCGGTCGGGTGGCCCTGGCCGCCGAACAGGCCGCCGGACCGAAACGCCGGGTGGTTTTCTTTCGCACCGGCGACCGGCGGATCGCCCGCGCGGGCACGCCCGTCCTGGAGGCCTCCGGTGCGGTGGCCGGCCGGGTGCTGTCGGGCACGCTCTCGCCGATCCTCAACGAGGCGATCGGTTCGGCTCTGGTCGATTCGCCCGCACTGGCCGGCGCCTTGGCGGTTGACATCCGCGGGGTGCGGCTAGGCTTGCACCTCGTCAAGCCCCCCTTCGTCGAACTGAAGAAAACGACATGAGCAACCTCCCCCCTGATCTGCATTACGCCAAATCCCACGAATGGGTTAAGGCCGGAGCCGATGGCTCGGTCCTGGTCGGCATCACCGACTACGCCCAGGCCGCGCTCGGCGACATCACCTTCGTGCAGTTGCCGAAGGTGGGCGCCACCCTGGCGGCCGGGGAGAGCTTTGGGGTGATCGAGTCGGTCAAGGCCGCCTCGGATGTGTACGCACCGGTGGCCGGTGTCGTGACGGCGGTCAACGTGGCCCTCGACCGGGCGCCGGAGACCCTCAACCGCGACCCTTATGGCGAGGGTTGGATCGTCAAACTGGGCTCGGTGCCCGCCGGGGCGGCGGCCGGGCTATACGACGCCGCGGCCTACGCCAAGCTGATCGCCGGCTGATCAGGCGCCCTTGCGCTCCGCGCGGGCCACCTTGCGCCGTTCGATTTCAGGCAGGATGCGCTTGCGCAGCCGCAGCGACTTGGGCGTGGCTTCCACGAATTCGTCGGCGGCAATGTATTCGATCGAGCGCTCGAGTGAGAGCTTGCGGGCGGGCGTGAGCTGGATGCCCTTGCCCTCGCCTTGGGAGCGGAAGTTGGTCAGCTGCTTGGCCCGGACCACGTTGACCGGGATGTCCTCGTTGCGGGGGTTTTCGCCGACGATCATGCCCTCATACACGTCTTCGCCCGGTCCGACGAACATGGGACCGCGCTCCTGGGCGCCTTCCAGGGCGTAGGCCGTGGTGGTGCCGGCGTCGGTCGCGAGCAGCGTGCCGGTGACGCGGGTGAGCACTTCGCCCACCCAGGGGCCGTACTCCTTGAACAGGTGGCTGACGACGCCGCGGCCGCTCGAGGCGTTGACCACGTCGATTTCCAGGCCGATCAGGCCCCGCGTGGTGATCGTCGCCTCGATCATGGTGGAGTGGGCGTGCTTTTCCAGGTGGGTGATCTGGCCCTTCCGATTGGCGAGATTTTGCATGATGGCCCCGACGCACTCGTCGGGAATCTCGATCCAAAGGCTTTCGTAGGGTTCCAGGGTGTGGCCGCCTTCCGACCGCGTGATGACGGTGGGACGCGAGACCAGCAATTCGAAGCCCTCCCGGCGCATGGTTTCAACCAGAACGGCGATCTGCATCGCTCCGCGGGCCTTGACGTTGAAGATTCCGGCCTTGCCCGTGTCCTCGACCTTGATCGAGACATTCGACTTGAGTTCGCGGTACAGGCGATCTCGCAACTGACGGGAGGTGACCAATTTGCCCTCTCGGCCAAGCAGCGGGCCATCGTTGACGCAGAACTGCATTTCGAGGGTCGGTGGGTCGATTTCGGTGAAGGGCAGGGGCTGGGCGTCCTCGTTGGCGGCGACGGTGTCGCCGATATCGGTGTCTTCGAAGCCGGACAGGCCCACGATGTTGCCCGCGACGCCGATGGCCGTTTCGTTCGTCCCGAGGCCCGAATATTCAAACACCCGGGTGATCTTGCAGCGGGTCTTCTTCGAGTCGCCATGCCGGACGACCCAGATGGGATCGCCCACC
>CAZWMF010000095.1:0-10261 GCA_964634535.1 uncultured Opitutaceae bacterium
GCGAGGATGCTCGGCAACGCCGCGGGGAAGCCGAAACAGTCCGGCAGCATGAATTCGCGGCTGGCGACCCCGAACTCCCGCCGGAAGTAGTGGTTGCCGTAGAGCACATGGCGGATGAGCGCCTCGGCCGAGGGCACATTCGCGTCGCCCTCGTCGACCGAAGATCCGCCGGGAAACCACCGGCCGGCCGCGACGTACTTGTGGAGCGTCGCAAATTCGGCCGGGTAGTATTCGGCCATCATCTCGTAGCGGCGCGAGCCCGTGAAATTGAAGATGTAGTCGGGATACTTGTCGAGGAGCGCAAAATTATTGTGCAGCGTGTTCGCCAGGAACTCCTGGATGACCTGCGGATACGTCCAGCGCCATTGGGTGTCCAGGTGGGCGTAGCCGACGACGTAGAGCGTCTTCTGCCGGCTCAAGTCGATCGGCGCATCCGGGGACTGGGCGGGAACGGCGGCCGCCCCAGTGGCGAGGCTGGCGGCGAGGAGGAGGCAGGAATAGGGCTTCATGGTTGAGGAGGGCCGGCCGGGACGATTGCGGTGTTGGCCGATCCGCGCGCGGGTTCAGGCCTGCGCGGGGTCGAGTTGGGAAAGAATGAAGGCGGCCAGGCGAGCCGGATCGGCTTCCGCCCGAAGCCGCTCCCGAAACTCGTCGCGCATCAGCAGGCGGGAGAAGCGCCCGATCGCCGCCAGGTGCTCCTTGCCGTGGTCGGCCGCCCGCACCGCGAGGAGGATCGCAAGATCCACGGGCCGGCCGTCGAGCGATTGCCAGGGCACCGGTTCGCGCAGGCGCAGGACCGCGAGCGCGCTCGCCCCGAGCGCGTCGCTCTGGCAATGCGGCAAGGCCACCCCGTCGCCGAAGCCCGTGCTGTAGACGCTCTCCCGCTCCCACACCCGCGCCTCGATCGCCTCGGGCTGGTCGGTGCGGCCGGCCAACTGCAAGGCTCCGGCCAATTCCCGAATCGCTTCCTCCTTGGTGCGACTGGTGGAGTCCAGGATCACGAGTTCAGGCGTCACCAAGGCCGCCGCCGAGCGTCCGCCCAGCGCTTCCCGCGCCCGGGCGATCACCGCGTCGGCCGACTCGGCGACGAGCGCTTCCGCCAACACGTTTGCGCAGGCGACCGGATCGAGCGGGCCGGCCGCCGCCTTGACCGCGGCCAGGTGCGGGCCAGCCACGCTGATTTCGTCCAAGCCCAGGCCAATCAGCAGCGGGAGGGCCGCCGGATCCTCGGCCCAGTCGCCGCACAGGCCCACCCAGCGCCCGTGCCGGTGCGCCGTATTCACCAAGCCCTGGACCAGCCGGAGAAAGGCCGGTTGAAAACACCGTCGGCGGTCGTTCACCGCCGGATTGTCCCGGGCGGCCGCAAAGAAATATTGGGCCAGATCGTTGGTGCCCACGCTGAAGAAATCCGCCTCCGCGCACAGCGCGTCCATGGCAAAGGCCGCCGCCGGCACCTCGAGCATCGCGCCCAGGGGAATCGTTTCGGCAAAGCGCGCGCCGCGGACCCGCAACTCGGCCTTCGCCCCTTCCAGCAGGCGGCGGCAGAGCCGCAATTCCGCGACCTCCGCGATCATCGGCACGAGAAGCTTGAGCGGACCGTCGGCGGCCGCCCGGGCCGCGGCGCGCAAAAGCGCCGTTACGATCGGGGCATGAGCCTCGTACCAGCGCACCCCGCGCACGCCGAGGAACGGATTGGTCTCCCGCGGCAGATGCAGGTACCCGGCCGGTTTGTCCCCGCCGATATCCAGGGTGCGAATGATCACCGTCCGCCCCCCGGCGGCCCGGACGGCCTCCGCAAAAATGTTATGGTATTCGTCCTCCGTCGGCGCGGCCGCGCCGCTCAGGCCGATCATCTCGGTCCGAAACAGGCCGATGCCCTCCGCCCCCAGGGCGAAGGCCGCCGGCACTTCCCTGAGCGTGCTCACATTCGCGCCGATCTCGATCTGGCGGCCCCCCCGATGGACGCCGGCGGCCGCCCGCTTCGCCTGCAGTGCGGCCAGCCGGACCTGCTCGCGGTGGTAGAACCGCCACACGCCCTCGGTCGGACGCAAGACCAGCAGACCGAGCTGACCATCGACGATCGCCTCCTCGCCCGCCACCAGGCTTGGCAGGGCCGCCGCCAAGCCGGCCAGCGTCGGGATGCCAAAGGAACGGGCGAGAATCGCCGTGTGCGAGGTCGCACCGGCCGGACCCAGGACCAGTCCCTGCAGGTTGCGGCGATCCAGATCCAAAAGCCGTCCCGGGCTCAGGTTGAGGGCCGCGAGAATGGTCGCCTCGGCCAACACCGGCAGCGCCACCGCGGGTCCGCCCAGTTTCTCAATCAACCGGCCACCCAGTTCCTCCACGTCGAGCACGCGCTCGCGCAGTCGCAAATCGGCGGACGATCGCAAGGGCGTGCCAAACTCATCGATCGCCCCAGTGATCGCCCCGGTCGCCGCCGCGCCGCCGGCGATTCGCGCCTCCACCGCGCGGGCGAACGCCGGATCGCGCAAGAGCGCCAGATGCACCTTGAGTATCGCCGCCGCCGTGCCATCGACCCGCTGCAGGCTGTACCGCAAATCGGCTTCGACCGCCTGGACCGCCGCCTCAAACCGCGCCGCCTCGGCCGCGCCCGAGCCAGCCGGCGCGGCCGCCGACGCCGCCAGCGGCTCCGCGTAGACCCGCAGCCGGCCCCAGCCCAGGCCGCCGCAGACGACTTGGCCCGCGTGACAGGCGTCCAAACCGGCCGCGAGCAGCGAGCGCGGCACGGTCGGAGCCGGCCGAACTGCGGCCGCCCGGTCCAGCGCCTCATCGCAATCGGGAAACACCCGCTTGAGGAAATCCGCGAGCCCGCCCCGCGCCGCCGCCTCGTCGGAGCCGGCGATATGCAAGGCACAGGGATCGCCCGACCGGGTCTCGGTCGCAATCAGGGCGAGGACGCTCCGGGCGTCGGCCTCCCGTCCGTTGCGCCGGTTCGCAAACCGGACCGTGGAAACAAACGGCCGCACCGCTTCCTCGAGGCTGCTCGCCGGCCGGGCATGGAGCCCGTTCGGCAGCGGAAACGGAAAGTCGATGACGCAGGCCACGGGTCCAGTCTAGGCGAGCCGGCGCAACACGCCGGCCGCGTCCCGGATCGCGTCCGTCACCGGCACGGAGACGATCCGCTTCCCGTCGAAACGCTCGCGCTGCTCCACCGCGATATCGACCGCGAACAGGACGCAATCGGCCTCCCGAATGTCGGCGGCGCTCAATTCATTCTCGATGCCCATGGCCCCTTGGGTTTCCACCTTGATCTGGTGGCCCAGGGCGCGGGCGGTCTTCTCCAACTTTTCGGCCGCCATATAGGTATGGGCGATTCCGGTGGGACAGGCGGTGACGGCGACGATTTTCATGAAGCTTCCGCCGGCGTGGCGCGCGCCCAAAAACGCACCGCATGCACCGCCACCGCGGTGACCGCCATGCCGATCACGATCGCCGCAACGTAAATCAGCCGATGGTCGATCACCAGGAGCACGATCGGCCCGCCATGCGGAGCATGGTCGCCCACCCCGCCCACCATCGCCACCATGGACGCCGCCATCGAACCCAGCATGATGCAGGGGATAACCCGAATCGGATCGGCGGCGGCGAACGGGATCGCTCCCTCCGTTATGCCGATCATGCCCATGGCCAGCGCCGCCCGGCCCGCCTCCCGCTCCTCCTCCGACCAGCGCCCCGACCGAAAAAGCGTTGCCAGGCCGAGACCCAAGGGCGGAGTGCAGATCGCCGCCGCGATGGGTCCCATGATCAGGGCGTTGCCCTTGGTCAGCATGGCCGAACCGAAGAAGAACGCCGCCTTGTTCACCGGTCCACCCATGTCGAAAGCGATCATCGCCCCCAAAACGGCGGCCAGCACCACGGCATTGCCCGTGCTCATCGAATTGAGCCAGGCGCCCAGCACCTCGAACAGGTGCGCGATCGGTATGCCGATCACCTTGAGCATGAGAAAGCCGACGATCAGCGAGGCGAGCATCGGGATGACGAGGATGGGCATCACGGGCCGCAGCGCGGCCGGCGGTTTCCAACGCTTGATCCCCAGGACGACCAACCCCGCGATCAAGCCGGCCGCCATCGCCCCCAGAAATCCGGCGCTGATCACGCCGTCCGGCGTGGGAATATTACCCGCCAAGAAACCGCCGATGAAACCCGGGGCCAGCGCCGGTTTGCCCGCCATCGCGTTGGCGATGTAGCCCGCCAGGACCGGCAGCATGAGCTGGAAGGCCGTCGCGCCGATCAGATTGACCAGCTGCAGCGTGGGATGGCCGGTGAAATCCGGGCCGTGCGGGGTCATCGCGAAAGCGACCGAGAGGGCGATAAGAATGCCGCCGCACGCGATCAACGGAATCGCAAACGACACGCCGCTGAGGAGGTACTGGCGGAAGTTGCGCAGCGCTTGAGTCATGGGGTGACGCCAACTCTAACCGATTCACACTGGTTATAATTGCAGCTCCAGCAAGGGGCGAATTGAGCCGGCGATGCCGGGCAGCCCTCGCGATTCAACTTCGCGCCACCCCATCCATCCGAACGGGTGGCTGCTCGACGGAGCAATCGGCCCGAGCCAGTTGCCATAGTCGCCGAAAACCATATGAATCCCGACATGCCACACCAGCCCGAAGGCGGTTCCCCACAGGCGGTACTATTCGCCGAAATCAAGAGCCGGCTGCAGCGGACGCCGTTTGAACCGTTCCGAATTGTTACAACCAGCGGCGAATCTTACGATGTGCCGACCGGAGACCATGGATTTGCGAGCAACCTGAATCGAACCGTCTATGTGATCTACGACGGGGGCGGCACCGTCATGGTCCACGCCATTCACGTATCCGCGATCGAAAACCTGCCCCGCCCGCGACGACGGCGCAGCGCGTAGCCGACCCAGCTCTAGCGCGCCGCCGGAACCGGCACCCGCGCGGTGTGCCACCACCGCGAAAGACGCATGAGCTCCAAGGCCGCCAGTGGCAGGAAAATCCATAATACTTGCGGCGGAAAGATCTTGCGCGCCGCGGCCTGATGGTAGGCCGCCAGCCCGGCCGCGACATACGCCAGCCGGTGCAGGTTCTTCCAGCGCCGGCCGCCCATCCAGCGCACCGCCGCGTTGAAGCTCGTCGCCGCCAAGAGACCGAGGATCACAAAAATCCCCATGCCGGCCAGCAGGAATGGCTTGCGCATATCGCGGACAAACGTCGGCCAGCCATCCTCGTGGACGAACTGGGCCGCCAAATGCAAAACCGCGTACGCGAATGCGCTCACCCCGACGAACCGGCGGTGCCGATTGAGCGACTGTACGAGGCCCGACCGGGGGAACAGCGTGCGCAGCGGAGAAAACGCGAGCACCGTCGCCAAAAGCACGCACGCCACAAACCCAAAGTGGTGCAACAGGTACTTGGTGGGATCGGCGAGCACCGTCGGATCCTGCCGCAGGATCGGCCAAGCCGGCCAGAGCCCCGGCAGCACCACCGCGACCGCCACCGTCACCCGGGACCGCAAACCTCGTTCGAGCCAATGCACGCGCGAGGGGATCAATAAAGCCGGGTCGGGTCGAGACCTTGATAAAGCGCCGCCACCTGCTTGCCGTAACCATTGAAGGCGAGCGTCGGTTGCCGACCCCCGAAGAATCCAGCGCCGATCACCTGCTCGGAGGCCTGCGACCAGCGCGGGTGATCGACCTCCGGATTCACATTGGCGTAAAAGCCATATTCGTCCGGCGCCATTTTCTGCCACGTGTTCACGGGGGCGTCCTTGGTGAATTCGATCTTCACGATCGATTTGATTCCCTTGAAACCGTATTTCCAGGGCACAACCAACCGCCACGGCGCCCCATTTTGGTTGGGGAGCGGTTTCCCGTAAACGCCGGTGGCCAGAAACGCCAATTCGTTCGTCGCCTCGCGCAGGGTCAGCCCCTCCACATAGGGATATTCCAGGTTGCCCCCGCTCTGCCCGACCGCATGGGCCGGGTCCACAAACGAAGTGAATTTCAAATACCCGGCGCCCGACCGCGGCTGGGCGAACGCGACGAGCTTGGCCAGCGGCACGCCGTCCCACGGCACCACCATCGACCAGGCCTCGACGCACCGGTGCCGATAAACCCGCTGCTCCACCCCGCCGAGTTTTCCGAGCAAATCCTCCACATCCCACTTCCCCGGATTTCCCGCCAGTCCGGCGATTTCCACAGTCCACCCCGGCTCCGGTTTCCATCCCTGGTTCGCATTGACCTTCGGGTCGCCCTTGTCCGTGCCAAATTCGTAGAAGTTGTTGTAGCCGGTCACGTAGTCGTACGGCGTGATCTTGAGACCCGTCCCATCGTAAAGCGGGTTGCGCTTGTCGGGCAGCCCCACGACGGCCGCCAGGCCCCGGGTTCCGAACAAGGTCCCCACCATCCCAACCCCGGCGATCCGAAGAAAATCCCGGCGGCTGCGCGTTCGATAAACCCGTTCGGGTGAAACGGCTGACTCGGGCAACTCCCAATCTTTCGATACTCGAATGCGCATCTGGGTCCTTTGCGGGTTAGAGACCGACCGAGGCCTTCTATTCCAGACAAATAATCGATGAATCCGCTCCCGGCAAATCGCGAAAGCCGTTCAGCGGCCTCCCGCCGCACCCGCGGGTTCGGCCACGCGCTCCAGGACGAATTGCCGGCCGATGTCCGCAGAATACCACCCGTCCGGTCCCCGCAGAAGCCCGGCCCCGCCTTTTGCGTCCCGGACCCGCCATCGCGACTCGTCGAAGGCAAAGGCCACCGTCGTAGCCACAAAATGATCCACCGCCATCGACCGAAAATTCCCCTCCGGATCGGAAAAATGGAAGCCCACCCGCCCACTCGCCTCGATCGGCTGGCCGTCCTGGGCACTCATGTTGAGAACCGGAAAAACCGTCTTGCCCGACTCCACCCGGAAGAGGCTGCGGCCGCTGCGGAAATCATAAACCTCCCGCACATGTCCACGGATCACCCGGTCGCGCTCCGGAATCGCCCCCACCACCCGCTCATTCTGATAGTTGCCGGTCAACAGGTCCAGGGCCACCGCGGACGACCACGAAAAGGCCCGATTGTTCTGCGCAAGACCCGTGCGCGAATCATACCACTCGGCCGGACTGAACGAAAACTGCGGATGGGCGCCAACCGAGCCTCCCTGGTGGGCCATCATGTCCACCCAGCGTTGGGCCAACCGCCGCGCCTCGGGCTCATAGCCGTACTTGAACAGGCCCTTGGCGACAATCCAGGCTTCCGGCATCCACAGATTGCCCCGCCAAAGCCCGCCCCCCACGTCCTGAAACGGCGGCTTCTGGCGGTAGTAGCGCTCGCTGTCATACGCCACCGTGGGCATGGGGAAGCGTCCGTCGAATTCCCGCGCATTCAATAGATGGGTCTCGATCACCCGCCGAATCTTCGCCGGATCGCGGCACAGGTCCGTGAATATCGGATAGATGATCGAACTGGTCAAAACGTCATCCCTCTCCGTTCCCCGATAGGTGACGATCCAATAGCCCCGCTTTTCATCCCAGAGCGAATCGACCGCCCGGACATGCCGCTGGACCTGCCGCGCCCACTGCCCGGCCTCGTCGTCCTTGCCAAGCGCCCGAGCCAGCCGCTCCATCACCACCGCCCCATAGCCCAATTGCGAACTCGGCGCCGGATCGTCCAAAGCGTTGTCGCGGCAGGACCGGACGAGATCGTTCCACCAGCTGTTCCATCCGGGCGCGTACTTGACCTCCTTGAAGACCAGATCGTAGCGCGGATTGTCGTCCCAATTGTCCGGCGTCGCCACGAGCAAATCGCCGTCCCGGTCGATTTCGGTGGTCCAGACGCGGTAGGCCTCCTTCAAAAGGGGATAGATCCGGACGGCCAACGCCCGGCGCTCGGCCGGATCGGGCAGCCGCGAATACAATTCCCACATCGACCAAAAGAAATGCGGATCCATGATCTCGCACGGCGGCACGAGGATGGGAACGGCGTGGCCCTCGGCCCACGCCGGGTTGAAATCCAAATAGCCGAGCAGATTCCAACACGAGTCGCTTTGATAGAAATAGTTGAACCCGCCGCGGGCCGGAAACGAGGCGTCGAAGGACTGCCCGCCCACGGCGTACCGATAGCGATTTTTGCGCAGCGCCGTCGCCGCCGCGTAATAGAGTTTCGCCTCGGCGTAGCTCGGGTGGTCCAGCCGGGGCAAGCCGCCCAAAAAACCACCCCAATCGGCCTCGACCTCCGCGATCGCCCGCCGGGGCGACGGAGAGAATTTCCGGACCCCGGCATCGCAGGCCGCGGCCGCCGTCGCCCCATCCGCGTCGGCCGAAACCAGCCACGCGAAGTCGATCGAGGCACCCGGCGCCAGCGCCTGCGCGCGGCTCATCAGCACGGCGCTGCCTTCAGACGCCTCGAGCCGCGCTTCGCGCGGTTGCCGCAGCGCTTCGCGCAGGCCGTTCCCGCCGCCCGCCCGCCACATTCGCGCGACGAATCCGGCCTGCCAGTCGGGCAAGGTTCCTCCGACCGCCAACGTATCGCCGTACAGCGCCAGATCCGTGCCCGAACCAGCCCGGACATTCCGCAACTCAAGCCTGCGGCCGGGAACCACCCTCCCACTCACCCGCCCATCCGTTCGCCCGTCATAGTTGGATCGGGCCGCCACCAAAATCCCGGGCGCCACCCGCACCTCCGCCGCCCCGGCATTGGTGATCCGCCCTGCAATCGCGATCGTGTCAAAACCGGTAAAGAAAGTTCGCGCCTCGATTTCCAGTCCGTCCTGCCGCGTCGTCGTCCGCCAACCATAGGGGTACCAAGCGACCGAGGTATCCCTTCCTCCGCCATCGACGATCGCGCCCGAACCGGTCTGCACAAACAGCTCGATCCGGCCGACGTCCCGGGCCGTATTGAAGAATTCATGGGTCGGCCCCACGCCTTGCCGCACCGAACCGATCATAAACCGATTCAGCCCGCCGGCATACGCGATATCGTAGCCCGAGCCAAAATCGGACAATTCGCTGCCCATCACCGGACGTTGGAGATCCTCCCCGTGGAAATCGGGCACCTGATAGGCCTCCGCATCCCGCATGAATTCCACGAACTCGCCGCGCGCAAAGAGCTGCCAATCGTGCAAATAGTGCGCGGGATCCGCTGCGATTTCGCGCAGCCGCTGCCACGCTTCGGCGATCGTCCACGCCTCCTCCCCGGAACGTTGGGACGCGAATTCATAGGTAAGCCGACCGCTGGTGAGCCCCCGGAGGATGAAATTGACCGCGGGATACCCGTCGGCACCAAGCCTCCGCTCCAAGTCGCGGCTCGTCGCGATTGCCCGTTCCGCGATGCGCGGCAATTCCGTCGCCAAAGTGTCCCAGGAGAACCGGCCCGCCCGCAATGCGGCCCATCCCGCCTCATCGGCCACTTCGACCGCGATCACGTTGTCCGCGCCCGCCCGGGCCAGCCGGCTGGGAATCACGAACACGGCTTCGCCGCCGTCGCCAAAACCGCCCTCGATCCGCGCGCCGTTGCAATGGACCAGATTGGCCGGCGCCTCCCGGCCCAGCCGGAGCACGAGATCGCTTCCCCGCAATTCCGCCGGCACCCGGAAATGCCAGCTCAGCCAGACCACGCCGCCGGGAAACGGTCCACTGCCCGGGGCGGCCCAATCCGCATCGTCGAACGACACCTGTTGGTCGGTGTGGACTTCGCCTACGTGATATCGGGCCGCGCTCAGCGCGTGCGCATCCTGCCCCCGGGCCGGCCCGGCGGCCCATAGGACTCCCCCCAAAGCGAGTGCGCAGAAGCGGCATTTCCCGGTCACAGCGAAACCTGCGCCGATCGCCCCGTCGGCCTCAAGTCAATTCCCCAACCCCCGGTGTCCGCGGCCTCCCGGCACCGCCGGCTGCGCGGGCGTTGGCCCCTTCCCGATCACGGCCCAAAACCGCCAAAGCCTTCGGCTCGCGCCGCCTCGCCACCCTTTTCACTCGTTCGAGTCCGCGAAACGTCCAGATTGGATCGATGGCATTGCCGCGACTGCAACACGCTGGGCTGACATTGGCGTATGGGTGCCTCATCCTGCACGGATCGATTCTCCGCGCCGCGGACAGCGCCCGCCCCGGGCCGGAATTTACGCCCGTCACCTGGCTCCCCGCAGCCAGCGCCGCGCTCGCCCGGGCCGCGGTGTCCACCGCGGGGATCGCAATGGCGCCAGCCGAAACGGTCAGCCGCAAGGGCGACACCGTAACCCTCCTCGTCCAGTCCACCGAGGGCGGCCGCCTCCGTCAATGGGCGGTG
>CAZWMF010000096.1:0-10167 GCA_964634535.1 uncultured Opitutaceae bacterium
GGCCAACCCCGCTCCCGGCAGGCAAGCAACATGGCCGTGTGCTTGCCGCTGCAGTCGTGATAAAGGGCCGTCGGCCGTCGACCGGCCCGGATCAAAGCCGCGGCGGCGCGGGGATCGAGCGGGGGGTGAACCCCGCAGCCCAGTTGGTCCACCGATAGGCGACCGGTGCGGAGGAGCGCCCGGATGAGCGCGATGTGGCCGGGTTGGCCGGCATGGGACGCGCACGCCAAAGCGATCGCGCGCGCTCCCAAGCCGGACCGAGCGGCGGCCCCGCTTTGCACGAACGGGATTGCCTGGATGGGTTTTAGGGCCGAACGGAAAAACACCGGCTCCTCGTCCAAGCCCGGCGTTTGCCAGAGAATCCGACCCGCGGTGTCTACCACGGCGATATGACCCCCATGGACGCTTTCGATCGCCGAGCCGCGGGGAACCGCGGCCAAGGCCACGGCGGTGGGGACGAACGAGTGAGCTGGCACGGTGGGTCCGGATCTCAAAACCGCGTCAGCAGCCGCTTGACCCCTTCGATTGGCGCGGCGGTGACCGGGAGCAGCCGTAACGATGTGCGGGCGGCGAGGACTTCCCGCACGAACGGATGGTTGAGGATGGGCCCGCTGAGGCCCGCGGGGATTTCCTCCCGGGGCGTGCCCGCGAACAGTCGGTCGGCGACGCCGTGGGCGAGATCGAGAAGCGCGGTCACCGACTGGGCGACGAGGTCGCGGGCGACCGGGTCGCCGGACAACGTCAACTCGAGTAGGCCCGGCGCCAGTTCGGAAATCTTCGGGTTGGCCGCCGGGTCGTCGTAAAAGCTGCGACTGATCGCGCCCGCTTCGCTCCGGCCCGTCCGGTCGACCACGAAGCGGCTGACCCCGGACACGGGTTGCCAACCCTGCAATTCCATCAGGCCCCGGGCCACGGCGGCGCGGCCGAGGTCGTATCCGCTGCCCGGATCCCCAAACCGCCACCCCAAGCCACCGGCGTAATGCACCGCGCCGAATGGCCCGCCGGACCTGCCGGGCGCGCGCGCGGCGACGAACGAGCCGGTGCCGGCGTGCAGGACCAATCCCGGACTGCCGCCAGTCGCCAATTCGAGCACGGGCAGCGAATCGTCCACGGCCACGGCGCGGCCGAACCCGGTGAGGCTCGCGGCGAATTCCTGCCAGAACGCGCGGTTACCCGCCAGGCACAGGAGCGTGGCGTCGATTTCGAGCGACGGCTCCCGGAGCCGCACGGGCTCGACGATTTGGCGCAGGCCCTCGCCCACGACGCGCTTGGCCTCGGCCGGACCGACGACGCTGGGGTTGCACGCGGGCCCGGCTTGCCGGGCGATTTCCGCGCCGTCGCCGGTCAGGACCATTTCGGTCTTGGTGCCGCCGCCGTCGACTCCCAGCCGATAGATCATGATTGGTTCGGGCCCAGGGGAGCGGCGACCCCGGTTGAAACCCCCGATCGCGGTTTCACGGCCGGCTTGGGCTACGCCAACTGGCGGCTCAGGCGCCCCTGATAGCGCGCCGCCAGGGCCCGGTTGTGCTCGATCGCCCCGGGGAGGTTTTGGCTCCGCAGGATCGGCAGGGGATGGCCGCCGGCCTTGAGCCAGTCGGTCACCGCGAGCATGAGCCAATTGAGCACCGCGCAGCCGATCACCGTGCTGGTTGGTCCAGCCCGGACACCGCCTTCAATCTCGACGATTGCGTCGCCCGGAACCCCGCCATTATCCAAGACGAAATCGGCGCACTCGAACAGGCGGCGTCCGCTGGGGTGCTGCGAGGGGGTTTGGCGCGACATGGCGAGGCAGGTCAGGGCGACGACCGCGAGGCCCTTTTCGCGGGCGTAAAGGGCGACATCGACCGGCGCTCCGTTCTTGCCCGAATTGGAAATCACGATGATCGCCTCGCCGGCGCGCAGGCCGTATTGCCGGTCATAACGCTCGACCAGGCGGGTGCCGTAGCCCGGAAGATTTTCGACGAACCCGGCGGTCGGGTCGACGATTCCGGTGACGCAGGCGAGGCCGCCGGCCCGGCCGATAATCTCCCGCGAAATCACTTCGCTGTGCCCGCTGCCAAACGTGTGCACGACGCCGCCCCCGGCGATGGTCTGGCCGATCACCGGAGCCGCCCCGGCGATGGCGGCCTGATTGGCCGCCCAGGCGGATTCCAGCAGGGCGGAGCTGTTCTCAAAATACGCGCGGGCCAGCGTGCTCATGGTCGGTCGATTTTCATGAAATTTTCGGGCTAAACCTCCCAGCGGCCGTAAATGCCGCAAGGCAGAATTTTGCCGTCCTTATGGATGGGCAGCCCGACCTCGCCGGCGGCGAACGCGCCGCCCGCCTCGCCCAAGAGGGCCGCCAGGAGATTGGCCACCACCGTCGGCGATAGCCGCGCCGTGTAGGCGTTGATCAGGAAGAATAGCGGCTGCTCGCTCAGGATCGCGCGGCATTCCTGCAGGAGGGGCCAGAGGTTGTCCTCGAGCTTCCACAGTTCGCCGGTGCTGCCCCGGCCGTAGGTCGGCGGATCCATGATGATCGCCTCGTACCGGCGTCCGCGCTTCTGTTCGCGTCGCACAAACTTGAGGCAATCGTCCGCGATGTAGCGGATGGGAGCGTCGGCCAACCCGCTCAGGGCCGCGTTTTCCCGGCACCATCGCACCATGCCTTCGGCCGCATCGACATGGCAGACGCTGGCCCCGGCCGCCGCCGCCGCGCAGGTCGCCGCACCGGTGTACCCGAACAGGTTCAAGACGTTGATCGGCCGGCCGGCCGCTTTGATCTTCTGCGACAGCCATTCCCAGTTGACCGCCTGTTCGGGAAACAGACCGGTGTGCTTGAACGACGTCGGGCGGATCTTGAAGGTCAGGCCCAGGCTGTCGTATTTGATTTCCCAGTGCTCGGGCAGGGGCCGGCGAAATTCCCAGCGGCCGCCGCCGGTTTCGCTCCGCAGATAAAGTCCGTCCCAATGCGGCCAGGGCGCCCCCGGCGTCGCTCCCAGCCGGGGCCAGAGAATCTGCGGATCGGGCCGGACGAGCGTGTAGGGCCCCCACCGTTCCTGCTTCATCCCTTCCCCGCAGTCGACCAGTTGGTACTCCCGCCATCGATCGGCGACGAGCAGGCCAGGGCGTTGAACGGGGACCATCAGGCGTGCGCCATCCCGCGCCCGGGGAAAGTTGCGCCTCCGGCGGTGGGGACCTCGGCATTCCCGTCGGCCGGGAGCGGCGGTGCGGCCGCAGCATCGGGGCCGCCGGCGGCCGGGGCCGCGGGCCGGGTGGCCGACGGGAGGGCGTTGCTCCGCGGGCGGTGGGTGAGTGGGTGGGCGGCCATGCCGTGATTTCCCGCCGAGGTTAGCGGCTCGATCCAAACATGCAAATGGCTTCGTCCCGTCCCACCCGCTCCGGGAAGACCGGGGCCTCGCTGGACACCGGACCGCCGCTCGCGTAGGATTTCACCCGCGTGCAACTCTGGCGATCGACCCTATTGGCCCTCCTCGTTCTCGGTGCGGCGGGGGTGCGCGCCGGTCCGGCGGCTGAGTTCCCCGTCACGGTGACTGCCCTTCCTGGGCGCCTGCGCGTCGCGATCGGCGGCCAGCTGTTCACGGCGTACAACTTCACGGGCGCATCGCGACCCTATTTTTATCCGATTTTGGCCCCCGACGGAACCGCGCTCACCCGGGATTTCCCCATGAAGGACGACACGCCCGGGGAAGACCACGATCATCCCTGGCACCGGGCGCTTTTCTTCGCGCACAGCATTGTCAACGACGTCGATTTCTGGAACGAAGGCACGGGCGACAATGGCCGGACGCCGGCGGCGAAGGGCCGGGTCGTGCAGGACGGCGAGGCGGAAACGTCCGGCGGCCGGATGGGCCTTATCCGGGTGCGCGACCGCTGGCTCGCTCCGGACGGCCGGTTGGTTTGCACCGACGAGCGCACGTTGCTCATACATGGGTCGGCCGACGGCCGGTTCATTGACGTCGCCATCGCGTTGCACGCCCGGCCGGACCGCCCCCTGCACCTGGGCGACAACAAAGACGGCACGATGGCCATCCGCGTTCCGCAATGGATGACCCTCCGGCACACGACCGACGGCCGGACCTCCGGCGGCAGCGGGCACATCCAGGACGCCGTCGGCGATCGCGACGACGCCGTCTGGGGCCGGCGGGCCGACTGGTGCGATTACTACGGACCGCACGGCGGCCAAATCTACGGAATCGCGATCTTCGACGATCCCGGCAATCTGCGCCACCCCACCTGGTGGATGGCGCGGGGCTTTGGACTTTTCGCCGCGAATCCCTTCGGGCAGCACGATTTCGAAAAACTCGCCGATGCGCATGCTGGCGATTTCACGATTCCGGCCGGCGGCGTCCTGACCCTGCGCTACCGCTTTTTCTTTCACGCGGGCGACACGGCGACGGCCCGGGTTGCCGACCACTATGCCGCCTTTGCCGACCGGCCGTGAATGGCCGGATCAGGGAATGTTTGCAAACTGGGTTCGGCCGCTGGCGGGCCGAGAGCCGTCCGATCGCTGCGTTGGCCGCGCGGGGCCGGGCTAGCACTCGCGCGGCCGGCTGCGGCTCCGACATCGGCCAAACCCGGTTTGAAAACGTTCCCAGCCCGGCCCCGGGCTCGGGGCGGAGTTAGGGCGGGGGCGGTTCCCCCGGGTATAGCCGCGCCGGTTCGAGCGACCGGCGTGCCGTGCAAATAATTCTTCCGCAAAGGGCTTGCGGCCGAAACGGGCGTCCTCTCGACTCGACCGCTTACTATTCCCATGAAAATTCTTCATTTCATTCTCGGAGCCGCAGCACTCGGCGCCGCTTCCCTTCGAGCTGACGTCATCGAAACCACCGATGGCGCCCGGTTGGTCGGCAAAGTCACCGGGCTGACGGCCGGGACAGTCACGCTCGACACGCACTATGCCGGCACGCTGACGATCAAGCAATCCGATGTCGCTTCGATCCAGACGGACCACCCGGTTTCGGTCCGATTGGCCAGCGGCACGCGCATCGACGGCACGATCTCGGTCGCCCCGGCGGCCGCGCCCGGCGCCCTGCAGGTGGCCGGCGCCGACGGCACGATCACGACGACGGTGGGCAAGGTGGCCGCGGTCTGGCCGGCCGGCGGCACCGACCCGGCGATTGCCGCACTGCAGCGGCATTGGGATTACGAGATCACGAGCGACGTCGCCGGCACGAGCGGAAACAAATCGAGCCTGAGCACGGGGGCGAGCATCAAGGCCGAGATGGCCACGACCAATGACGACCTCAAATACTATGCCGCCTACAACCGGGCGGTGGCGGAGGGCGTCAAGTCCGCCGATCAGTTCAAGGCCGGCGTCGATTATGCCGACAACTTCACGGAGACCTCCTCCTGGTTCATCCGCGACGAGGGCGGTTTCGACCGCATTCAGGACGAGCGCTTTTTCGACACCGCCGCCTTCGGCTACGGCGCCGCCGTCGTCAAGACGGCCGAGGATCTGCTCACCGCCCGCGTCGGTCTGGGCTACCGCTACCAAGGGTACTATACGGAGAGCGTGCCGACCATCAGTTCGGCCGCGGGCGACCTGGAACTGGCCCACAGCTTCAAGGACCCGGTTTGGGGGGAGATCAGCAACAACCTCACCTTCGTTCCCGATCTGAACCAATTTTCCAATTTCGTGCTCACCCAGGACAGCTACTACCAGATCCCGCTGGCCAATCCGCACCTCAAGCTGCGCATCGGCGTGTCCAACAATTACGTCAGCCAGCCGAGCCCCGGCTTCAAGCGCCTGGACACGTTGTACTACACGCGCCTGGTGTTCGACTGGGGCACCACGCCGCAGTAAATGGTTTGGGCGGGGCTAGAGCAAATCCCGCTCGACCTTGCGTTCCAGGATCCGCTCGAACTCCTTGCGGAGGGCTTTTTCCTTGCCGCGCAAGCCCGGCACCAGGGGCAGCCAATTGTAAACGGACTCCCGCAGGTCGCGCGGCATGACCGGCTCGAGCATGCGGACGCGTTCAAACGCCCGCACGCACGCGGCCGCGACCTCGTCGCAAACCCGCTGGGCGTCGGCCGAACTGTGTTGGCCGGCCAGGCGGATCACCTCGTCGAGTTTGCGGTGCCGCCGGCGCATGACTTGGTGATAGGCCGAGAGGCTGTCCAAAATGATGCTGACGGTCCGGGGATAGTAGCTGGCCATCAGGCTCCAGGGCGACGGTCCATCGCCGGCCACCCGCAGGTCGCTGCGCAGGATGACGGTCGGGATGTCGGCAAACTTGGCCAGCATGAATTCGATGGCGGTCCCGCTTTCGATGTCGGCGCCGTCGAAGGTGAACAACGCGACGTCGCAGCCGATCAGCGTGCGGATGTCCTGATCGCGGATCGCGTGCGGCCGCACGCCGCGCGGTTCCGTGTCCTGGGGCAGTTGACAGAGATATTTGCCGTGCGACTTCTCGTAGATCGCTTCAGCCAGGTACGCATTGCCCAGCAGGTGCTTCAACGTGTACAGCTCGCTCCCGAAATACACCGTGAAGCTTTTCTCTTTCTTCGCCATGCGCCAGGGCCAGCCAACCGGCCGTCGAGCCGGGGCACAACGCTAATTTGACGGTGGGCCGAGGAACGAGCCTGGCGGCGCCGAGCGCGGGCGCCCGCGCCCGACCCGCCGGTCGCCCGCGAGGGAAAAAACCCGGCGAATGTCGGCGACGATCCGGTCGGCTGGCCGGGCGGCATCGACCGCCAACGCCCGGCGGGGCGGCTCCAGAATGCGGAATTGCGACGCGAGCAGGTTCGGCCCGAGAAAATGTCCAGTCCGGCGCCGGAGCCGCTTGCGGATCAGCGCCGGGTCAGCCCGGAGAAACACCAGTTTCACCCGCCGGGGATCGACCACGATCCGCCGCTGGTAGCGCCGCTTCAGGGCGGAGCAGGCCACGACCGCGGGCGCCTCGTCGGCCAGGCAATCGGCGATGTGGCGGCGGATCGCCGTGAGCCAGGGCGCCCGATCCCGATCGGTGAGGGCGACGCCGGCCGCCATGCGCGCGCGGTTGCGCGCCGAATGGAAGTCGTCGCCATCTCGGAACGACCAGCCGAGCGTCCGGGCCAGCCGCCGGCCGACCGTCGTCTTGCCGCTGCCGGCCACGCCCATGATCACGACGACGGCGGGCGGCATGGCGGCTAGTCCCGCCACGCATAGACGGCCGTGCACACCGCTGCGAATAGCAGGGTAGGCGCGACCACCCACATCGGATGGAACGGGACGTGGTAGTGCCGGATCAGCCACCAGACCAGGACGCACTTGACGGCGATTACGACCCAGAAGATGGCGATCAGCCGCTCCATTCCCGGATTGCGCGCCGAGGCTTCGGCGAGGCGCACGGCCGCGACAAACCCGCGCTCGTAGTCGGCGGCGGCGCGGCGCAGGCGCGGGCGGAAGAGGTTAGGGAACACCGGGCAATCAACCCCCGCTCGGCGCTTCTGTCAAAACGGCGGCGCTCAGATATCCGCCACCCGCACTTCCCGGCCGTACAGCCCGGCCAGCTCCTTCAGATAGGGGGCGGTCCGCTCGAAGGCACGGCTGAGTTGTTCCGAGCGGTAGCGCCACTGCCAGTTGCCGGCGCCCTGCCCGGGCACGTTGAAGCGCGCCTCCGAGCCGAGGCCCAGAATGTCGGGCATGGTGAGGATCGCCAGCCGGCTGACCGAGGCATAGGCCGACCGGATCAGGTCCCAGCCGATTTCCCGACCGTCGATGCGCAGGTAGCGGCGGACGTGATCCTTGGTGTTCTCGTCGGCGGTGCGATACCAGCCGAGCGAGGTGTCGTTGTCGTGGGTGCCGGCGTAGACCACCGAGTTCGGCACGTGATTGTGCGGGAGATAGTAGTTGTCGGCGCGCCCGCCGAACGCGAACTGCAGGACGGCCATGCCCGGCAGGCCGGTGGACTCGCGCAGACCGATCACCGATTCGGTGAGCAGGCCCAGGTCCTCGGCGATGATCTTGGCCTTCGGGAAACGGCCGCGCACCGACCGGAAAAAATCGAGGCCCGGGCCCTTCACCCAGCGGCCGGCGCGCGCGTTCTCCGCCGGGTAGGGCACCTGCCAATACTCGTCGAAGCCCCGGAAATGGTCGATGCGCACGATGTCGTAGAGCTCGAACGAGCTTTCCAGCCGGGCGTGCCACCAATGGAAGCCGGTGTCCCGGTGCCGGTCCCACAGGTAGAGCGGATTGCCCCACAATTGCCCGTCCTGCGAAAAATAGTCGGGCGGGACGCCGGCCTGGCTGTGCGGCAGTCCGGTGGTGCGGTCGAGGTCGAACAGCCAGGGGTTGGCCCACACGTCGGCCGAGTCGCCCGCCACGAAAATCGGGACATCGCCGATGATTTGGATGCCGCGCACCGCCGCCTGCTCGCGGACCCGGCGCCACTGCACGAAGAAGGCGTATTGATAAAAGCAATGCGCCTCGATGCTGTCGGCCAGGCGCCGCCGGGCCGGCGACTGTTGCGCCGTGGTGAAGTGGCGCAGCTCATCCGGCCACTCGGTCCAGGCCCGGCCGCCCTGCTCGTCCTTGATCGCGCGAAACAGCGCGTAGGCGGCGAGCCAGTGCGCGTGCCGGGCCTTGAAGTCGGCGTAACTCAGGTCTTCCGCGAGTTCCGGCGCCCCGGCCCGCATGAAGCGTTCGAAGGCGACCTTCAGGACGGGCCATTTAAGCTGGAAGAGCGCCCCGTAGTCCACCTGCGGATGCGGCAGGTTGCGCAAGGGCGCGATCTCCTCCGGCAGCAGCAGGCCGCGCTCCACCAGATCCTCCACATCGATGAGGTAGGGGTTGCCGGCGAACGCGGAAAAGCACTGGTAGGGGGAGTCGCCGAAACCGGTCGGCCCGAGCGGGCAAATCTGCCAGCAGCTCATGCCCGCCGCCTTGAGAAAATCGAGGAAGCGCAGCGCCTGTTTGCCCAGACTGCCCACGCCCTGGTCTCCCGCAATCGCCGTGGGGTGCAAAAGCACACCCACTCCCCGTTGGTGCAGCCAGTGCAAGGAGTCACTTTCGCTCATATCTGATCGGGAGCGTAGGAGTAATTTTCGGGAAAATCGACTGCCAAAGGACGGCGGCCGCCGATCCCTTGCCGTTTCGGGAAACAATGCTAGCTTTTCCGCGGTCTTTCCTGCCATGAGAACGATCGTTTTTTCCGCTGGTTTGCTTCTCGCGGCGCTCCCCCTGCGCGCCGATCTACCGCCCACCGTAGCCTATACGTCGCCCAAGCTGGACGTCACCTTCCAGAATCCGGAGAAGTTCTTGGATATCCGCGATGCGTTCCAACCGACCGACTCGGGACAACTGGCCATCCTTCACGCGTTGGACGAGGCGCTGGAAAGTGCCGTCAACTCCGCATTGCCCAAAGGCTACAAGCTCGCAATGACCTTCACCAACATCAAGCTGGCCGGCGACTACGAGCCGCAGCACGGTCCGACCTGGGAGGATGTGCGTTTAATCCGGGACGTCTATATCCCGATGATGAAGTTCGCTTTCACGCTGACCGACCCGGCGGGCAAAGTTGTAAAGAGCGGCACGGTTAATCTTCAGGATCAGGATTTTATGATGCGCCCACCCATTCCGGATGACGGCCCGTTGCACTATGAGAAATCGATGCTGACCGACTGGGTCCACGGCAACATTCGGCCCTGAACTTTGGTGTTGCTTTCCCGCGATAGTTATGGAATTACGGTGACTCTGGTAGAGATAGCGTTAGATGACAGTTTCTGGTGAGTCGTTGGCTGAGCACGTAGCTTAAGTGATGATTTCGAAACCCACTGGTGGGAACGGACTGGCAGCGGACGGTGGCTCTACGTAATCCAACAATGGGCAATTCGAAACTCTACGTCGGCAACCTCTCGTTCAAAACGTCTGAGGAAGACCTTCGCACTCACTTCAGCCAATACGGCACCGTCACGGATGTTTACGTGGCCATGGACAAGATGACCGGCCGCCCCCGCGGTTTCGCGTTCGTCACCATGGGCAGCGACGCCGAGGCGAAGACGGCGGCGGAAAAGATCAACGGCACCGAATTTGCCGGTCGCCAACTCACCGTAAATGAAGCCCGCCCGAAGGAAGATCGTCCCGCGGGCGGCGGCTTTGGCGGCGGCGGCGGTGGTCGCGGCTTCGGCGGCGGCGAACGTCGCGGCTTTGGCGGCGGCGGCGGCGGTGGCGGCCATCGCGATCGC
>CAZWMF010000097.1:0-10063 GCA_964634535.1 uncultured Opitutaceae bacterium
CACGGCGTGCAACTTCTCGACGGCCGGGATCGCGGATATCAATTGGCGGAGATCCGGGCGGTCTTGGAGACAGCAAGCGCCGCCGAGGCCGACCAGTTGGTGAATCAGTATCCGGGACTGGCAAGCGATCCGACGGCGGCCCCGCTGCTTGCGGAAATTGAGTGGCAGCTGGGGCGTCACGATGCGGCGTTCGCCCGTTTGGGGCAGGCCCGAAGCCGCGACCCGTCCAATCCAACGGTCCAGGATGCCTATGCCGACATTGCCATGCGGCTGGGCCAGGCCGATGAGGCGCGAAGGGCGGCCGCGGGATTCTTGCAGAAGAATCCGCGTCTCCTCCCGGCACAATTGCGATTCCTGGAAGCGTTTGGATCGCGCAAGGGTGAGGACGAGCGTCCGTGGACGGCGGAATGCTTTCAATTTCTTGCCCAACACCAGCACGACGCGTCGGCCTGTGGACGCCTGGGCAGCTTGGCGGCGTCCAAGGGCTGGACCGACGTGACCTATCTACTCTACCAGAATTCGTTGCAGGAGAACCTTTCGGGTTTCCCCTTTGTCATCTATTATGCGGCCAGTCTGGTGAAAGCCGGTCAGCTATCCGAGGCGGACCGCGTTTGGCGGGAACTCTCGGTGCGCAACGGCCAGGAGATCGTTTCGGCGACTTATATTGCCGCAATGGTGGATTGGGGAACCGGCCGCGAGTCCGATGCCTTGCCTATCGTCGATCAATTGCGCCGGGATTCCGCTGGTGACCGCCATCGCCGGCGGGTGATCGAGGGGCTATTTCGGGACTACGGATATCCAAAGCTCGCCGATCTGCTATCCAAACCGGCTGCCTGAAGATTACTTGGAGGCCAAGTTGAGTGCGAACCACCGAGCCTGTTCCGAGGGCTCGCGGGCATAGATGATGCCGAATACCCGCGCCTGGTAGTTCTCGCGCGTAATATACACGGGGTCCATCCGGCCGTTGTTATCTCCTTTTGCCCAGAAGTTGCGCCCGCGTTTTTCCAAGATGCGGTGGACGACGACGATACCGTGGTACGGACTCCGATAGGTCACGATGTCGCCGATGTTCAAATCCTCGAAGCGAGCTGGCTCCAGCAGAAGGAGGGCGCGCTCGTTGAAGATGGGCTCCATGCTGCCAGTTGGCATCACGGTGATGAGTTTTGCACCCGGGACCATCAAGGTGGCTGCGGTCGCGGCCCGCAAGGCACTATTCCAATCCAGAGTTGACGACGGCGAGCCGACCGCGGCGTGCCGCACGGGAACGTTGCCCGCCGGCACGGCCACCGTATCCCGGAACGTCGCGATTTTGGCATCAAGCTCGGCATCGCGGGTTTCCAAGTCGCGCAGTGTCCTTTCGCGCACGGCCCCGCGGGCTTGGAGCGCCGCCACCTGCGACTTCAATGCGGTGATTTCTGATTCGGATTTTGTCGATTCTGGGTCCGCGGCCGCGATTTGGATTCCCGCCAGCAATCCGACCAGAACGGCGGTTGGCCGAAGCAGGCGCGGTGGGATGCGAGAATCCTTCGTCACCCCACAAGTTTAGCACGGAGTTAGGTGCGACGATATTTCGTAAGCGGTTATCGGTAAACCGTATGAATGATTCACGCGCCGACTAATGCTCAAGTGTCCGTAATGGTGTTTGCGTAAACTCGGCAAAGACGAAGGGCACGAGAGGAATGGCTTAAGGGTTTCGATGGGGGCGAAGCTCACAGTTTCGCAACTGCAGCCCGGGTTCCCAATCCGCAACCTACCGTTTTTCAGTTACCCCCCACAGCTTTGACTTGAACCTCGGCTGTCCGTGATGGCCCATTGAGCCCCATTTCCGACGAGTTTTACATGAGCGTAACCTAACGGGGGGTATTGGCCTTGATTGGCATTCGTGTGGTTGGAGACTTAAGGCATGAGTCGCTATGAGGCCCCAGCTAGGCCAATGGTCCGGCCGGATTACTGAAGGATAGCCCTATGGCGCGGATCCTCCATGTCTTGGCGTCGCCCAGGGCCGAAGGTACGCCCCGGTTGGTTCTCGACTGGCTTGCCGTGCCAGGACACGAGCAGCGGGTTGTCTTTTTGACCGGCCTTCCGGGTGAATTGCTCGACGATTTTCGGCGTGGGGGTTGGGTGCTATCGGTGGAAGATTCCGTGGTTTCCGGCGTGCGTAAGTATCTAAGGATCATAGACGCGGCCCGTCGGGCCGTAAAGAGATTTAGCCCGGATATCGTGATCGCGTGGCCCATGGGTTTTTCCCATTGGGTTTTCCTCGGGGCCCGATTGGCCGGCAGTCGGGCGGCGTTGCTATCTCACGGCGGAAATCCTCCCGGCCAGGGTTGGTTCAAGCGTTATGTGCAAACCTGGATTTGCCTTTGGACCACGGCCCTCTGCCGGGGACGGGTGGTGGCCTGTTCGCGTTACGTCCAGGGATTGTTTCGCGCCATCGCGTTGGTGCCCAGTTCGATTGTCGGGTTTGCGTACAATTCCGTGCAAACGAGTCGGGTCGCCAATCGGTCGGACGCGGCCAGGCGAAATCGGGGCGTGGGTCACCGGTTTCGGGCGACCATGGTGGCGACCCTGGAATCGCATAAGGATCACCCAACTTTTCTCCGGGCCGCAAAGATTTTGCGCGATCGCCAAGTCGAGTTGGAGATTGCGCTGGTCGGCGGTGGATCGCGGGAGACCGAATTGAAGGCGATGGCGGTCGAATTGGGCATCGAAGAAATCGTCACGTTTTTCGGAGCCCGCCGGGATGTTCCCGAACTCCTTGGGCAGAGCGACGTTTTCGTCCTAGCGACCACGCCGCAGGAAGGGCGTCCGGGGGTGATCTTGGAAGCATTGGCCGCCGGATTGCCCATTATCGCTTCCGATGTCGAACCGTTGCGTGAGGTATTGGAAAACGGCCGGTGGGGTAAGCTCGTGCCGGTGGGAAACGCCGACGCCTTGGCGGAGAGTCTCGTCGAAGCAATCCGGTCTACGCCAGACCAAGGCAGTGTTGCCGCGGGACGGGCCTATGCGGCCCGGTTCACTCCGGAGAGCATGGTGGCGGATTATCTCCGCGAGGTTGGGTTCGGCCCTGCGAAGCTGGACGAACCATTGGGCCCCGTAGCTCAGAACGAACTTTCATTCAAATGACCGGCGAGAGAGAACATCGAGCATTTCGCTCCACAGCCGTCTTTACGCTATTCAACTATGTTGGCATGGTTGCGTCCTTCGTTTCCGTGCCGCTTTTGTTGCGCTGGTTGGGCCGTGAAGAATATGGCCTGATGCTGACGGCGCTCGCGTTTATGAATTACCTGGCGTTTGCGGACGCCGGTTTGAATTGGAGCTCAATCGTTCTCGTTAGCGGCGCTCACGGACGGGGGGATCGTGCGGCCGTGGCTTCCGTCTTTCGCCACAGCGCGGTCCTGGGCGTGGGCTCGGCAGCTTTGGCCGCCGGGGGGGCGCTCGCCGTGTATCTCGCGGCCCGTCACGGCTGGAGGATGCCCATGTTTCCCTCCAATGGGCGCGCCGATGCGCTGGTCCTGGTTGTGGCCGTGCAGTGCGCCGTCAGCCTTTCCGTGAATTCGGTTTACGGAGTTTTCCAAGGACTGCAGGAGGGCTATTGGGTGGCTTTTTATCAAGGCTGCGCCCGGGTGGTTGGGGCGACGGGGACCTTGGTCGCGGCCTACTTTTATCGCGATCCGGCGATCGCCTTGTCAGCCAATGCCGTCGCGTTGCTGGGATTCGGCCTTCTCGCCGCCGTACACATGGGGATCAAACACCCTTGGGTGCTGGCCCGAGGCAGCTGGGTCGATGCCGATCAATATCGCGTGCAGCTCCGCACCGGGGCGAAGAGCTTCGGACTGCAAGTCGCACGCACCGTCCAGGGCACTCTGCCGGTGATGGTGATCGGCGCGGTTTCCGGCGCCGCTGCCGTTCCGCTCTATTCGGTACCCGCGACATTGCTGGGGGTCGTTTTCGACGTGTTCATTTCCTGGAATATGAGTCTCCAGCCGGCGTATGGCGCATCGTGGGCGGCCAATGATCGTCCCTGGGTGATAGCGGCCTTTCGACGGACGCTGAGTTCGATTCTCCTGATTGGGGTGGTGGTCGGAGCCGGGTTTGTGACGGCGGCCCCCGGAGTCATCGGGCTGTGGACTCGCGGCGTCTTGCATCCCACGCACGCGCTGTGCGCAAGCGTGGCGGCCGTCTTGGGCGTAAAAGCGATCGCCTATACGGTGCAGTACTGTCTGGTTGGCATAAACCAACATCAGAAGATCGCGCTGATTGAGTTGCTTCACACCGTCTGTGCAATCGCCTGCGCGGTATTGGCGGTCCACGCGACCGGTCCGGCCGGAATCGGCTTGGGGATCGTGGTCGCTTATGGCGCGACGGCTTCATGGCTCGGCTTTCGAGACTTGGCCGGGCGCTTGGGCTCGTTCGCAGTCGTGCCCAAACTGCCGTGGATCGTGGGTCTCACTTTGGCGGGGTTCGCCGGGCTATCCGTGGGTTTTGGGTTTATGCGCCTGATGCCCCATGCGGGGCCGATTGCGGCAGCGTTGGAGGCGGCCGCCGGTGCCGTCTTGGCGGCGTCAACGGTGATTGTCGCCGGAATCGCGTTGCGCGTCCAATCGGCGGCCGAATGTCGGATGTGGGGCCAACGACTCGTGCGTGCTCCCGGTCAATTTATTCGCAGTTCCCCGCGGGCGGCGGCGGCCTGAGGCGATTTCCCATGGCCATTTCCCTAAATGGGGCAAGGTTCCTCTCCTATTCGGTCTCGCAGGGTCTGGTCTTAGGTCAGACGACGGTGGTGGGACGGCAGGGTCTATTCGCTCCGCCGCGCCTCTTGCGGGAATTGTGCCGGCGCCACGGGCTTAGGGTGGCGGAGGAAGACCGGAGTTTCTTCGACGAGGCGTCGGCCGAATGGGCGGATCCTTTCTTTAGGATCCTGGGTGCGAAACCGTTGGAGTTTCTCGACGCTTCGGCCTACGAGGGTGCGACCCGGCTGCACGATCTCAACTCGCCCATTCCGCGGGATTGGGATGCGAGCGGGGACACGCTGATCGACGCCGGCTCGCTCGAGCACGTATTCGATGTCAAGACGGCCTTCGAAAACTACCTGCGGCTTGTCCGGGTCGGCGGAAGCGTCGTGTTGCTCGACATGCCCGCGGTAAACCTGTGCGGCCACGGTTTCTATCAGTTCAGCCCGGAGTTTTTCTGCGAGGTGTTCTCTGAACGTCACGGCTTCGAGCTTCGTTCGCTGGCGTTGGCGGAAGACTGGGCGAATGCGCCGTTTTATGCCGTCGCTCACCCGCGATCGCGGCGTCGGCGGGTTGAGATTCTGGACGGTTTGCCCTGCCATCTCTTCATTTGGGCGCGCAAGGTGGCGCCCTTTGCCGGATTTGCGAGGGCGCCGGTCCAGTCGGACTATGCGGAAGCTTGGAATCTGGGGCCGCAATCCATTCGAGCCGCAGAACCGACGGCGGGCATCGCCGGTCGGATTCGCTCCATTTGGAAGAAAATTGATTTGCCGGGCTATTGGGCGTTCTCAACCAAGCGAAACAAACGGCGAATGGTCCGACAGAACGCCGTGGGTCGAACCAACGACCTCGAGCCCATGGAGCTTTGATGGGACTCCGATGAAGCATCCCAACTCGCGAATCCTTCACCTTTTGCCCGCAGCGGTCATCGGCGGCTGCGAGGCCAATTGCCTACGTTTAATCGAAGGAATGCGAGACTGCGATCATCGCGTCCTGGTCTTTGATGGAACCGGGCCGATGTCGGCCCGATGGGAAGCGGCGGGAGCGGAGGTTGCGCATCTCAACGCCTGGCGAGTCCGGCCACGGCTTTTCCACGATAAGCTCGAAGCTTGGCTCGCTGCCGAGACCCGCCCCGGTGCGGTTTTCTATTGGAGCAATAGCCGATTGCCCCAGATCATCGAGCTCCTGCGGCCGTGGGGCGTGCCGTGCGCCGTCCACCTGGGCAATCCGGTTCTCGCGGGCTCGCTCGCGCGCCTGCGTCGTTGGCTCCGCGAGCGGAGGCATCGGGCGGCGCCCTTTGTCTCCTTGGTGGCGTGCTCGCAGTACGTGGCCGCTGATCATCGGAAGGCCGCGTATTTTCGGCGATTCAAGACCGTGGTCATTTACAACGCGGTGCCGGCAGCGCTTGACCAACCAAGGACTCACCGGGTCCTGAGCGGGGATTGCGGCCCGCGAATCGGTATGATCGCGCGATTGGATCGAATAAAAGACCACCGGACGGTCATTCACGCGCTTGCCCAGGTCCGTTCCCGTCGACCCGATTTGACCATTGAATTCGCCGGGAATGGCGAGTTGCGCGCTGCGTTGGAGAGCGTTGCCCGGAGGGTAGGGGTGGCGGATCGGGTGCGCTTTCTTGGGTTCGCCAACGTGGAGCCTCTGTTAAGGTCGTGGGACGTTTATATCCACGCCACGACTGACCGGGAGGGAATGGGCACGGCTCTGGCCGAGGCGATGATGGCGGGACTTCCATGTCTCGTGAGCGATCTTCCGGTCATGCGGGAGGTTGGCGGGGCCGATGGGGCGTGCTATACGCCGGTGGCGGATCCGGTCGCGATGGGGCGCGCGATGCTCGAACTTTTGGCGGATCGCGAACGCCGTGAGCGACTCGGCCAGGCTGCCCAAGAACGGGCGCGACCTCGATTCTCGCCGGCGCAGTTCACTCGGGCCTACGAGCGGGTGGTGTTTGGTGATCCGGCGATCATGGCCAATTTTTCCCGCGCGTCCGATTTGAAAAAGCCGTGAGCGCATTTCCCAGACCTCTCGCCGCGCATTGGTTTGCCACCCGTCGGAACGGGACCTGCCCGCCATGCACTTGCGATTGTCCGATTGCCCAAGGATTTTTTCCATGTTGATTAGTCATATTGCAGCCATTGGGGATGTCGCGGATGTGGGATGTTGGAGCGGCATCCCGTTTCATTTCTGGCAGGCGACCTGCCGCGGTGGTTGGGAGGCCAAACCCATCGGAATTCGACTCGGGCAGGCCGGATGGCGCCGGCGGCGGTGGAATGCCCGGCAATGGATCCTCGGGCGGGGCACGGGTGGCTATCAATATAGCGAGGAATTCTCGGATTGGGCTTGGCAATTCGTCGGCGAGGTCGGCGCGGCGCCCCGGGTATTGAGCTTCCACCCGTTTACCCCATCGCTTTCGCGTCTCCAGCACGCGGGAGGGGAGTTCTCGTTGTATTTTGATGCGACCCATCCCCTGATGATGGCGCGCTACGGTCTCGGGAAGAGCGTGTCGGGCCGAATGGCCCGGTTCATCCTGGACGCGGAGCGCAGGGTTTATGATGCCGCGGCGCGGTTGGTTTTCTTCCAGCGTTGGGCGGCCGATTCGGCGGTTCGAGATTGTGGCGCCGATCCCGCCAAGGTTTCGGTGATTTTGCCAGGGGCCAATCTCGATTTGCCGCCGACATTTCAATTCAACGCCGCGCGGGCGGAACCTGACCCGGCCCGCCCCTTTCGGCTGGGCTATGTGGGCAAGGACTGGCGACGCAAGGGCTTCCCCAAGCTCCTGGCTACGGTCGAGATACTGAATCGCATGGGTCTACGAACGGTTTTGCGCTGCATTGGGCGCATTCCGACCGAGGCCGAGCGCCATCCACAGGTGGAGTATTTTGGCTATCTCGATAAACGGACGGCGTTGCCGACGATCATCGATATCATGGCTTCGTGCGACTTCGGTTGCCTGCTTTCCGAGGTTGAGGCCTCCAGTATCGCGATCCTGGAGTTCCTTCGCGTGGGGGTTCCCGTGGTGGCCACGGTGGTCGACGGCATGGCCGATTTGGTTCCCCCGGATGCCGGACTTCGGATCGACGGCGCCGAGTCGCCCGCGGCAATCGCTGAGCGGATGGCCGGGTTGTTGAGAAATCCGGAGGATCTGAGCGCGCTGCGATCGCGCGCACGCCGGTGGTCCAACCGGGTGACTTGGGACCGGTGCGTGGCGGAATGGTCCGAATTGTTGCGCACGGGTCGCGTGGCTCGTCCGGTCCAACCCTGGCGGGGTCTGGACCACGCCTGGGCCGACCCGGCCGGCGTCATCGGAGGTGGACTTTGAGCGCGCTCGATGTTCCCTCGGTGCTGGTCACCGGAGCCACGGGGTTCGTGGGCAAGCATGTCGTTGAAATTCTACTGGGAAAAGGGCGCCCCATACGGGTGCTCGCCCGTCCGACCAGCCGGATTCCAACCCAGTGGAGGGATCGTGTAGAACTGTTTATCGGCGACTTGGGTCAAACCGATTTGCTGGAGAGCGCCGTGGCGGGTTGCGACACGGTCGTAAACATCGCAAATACGATGGGTGGGTCGCGGGCGGAGATGGAACGGGCGACAGTCGCCGGAACCCGCGCGTTGTTTGCCGCAGCGGAGGCTCAAGGCGTCGAACGTTTGGTGCACATAAGTTCGATCTCCGTGCTGCCGATGGGAGAAACGCACCGAAACGATCTCCTTCCGGAAGCGCCGCTCTACGAGTCCGAACCGCAGTATATCACCGATTACGTGGTGGGAAAGATTGCGACCGAGAAGGCCGCCTCCGAGCTGGCCGATCATGGTTTGGTGAGCGTAGCCATCCTGCGTCCCGGCATCGTGTTTGGGCCCGGAGGCAGTTGGCGGGTTTCGCGCATTGGCACCGTGGTCGGTCGTCGGGTCTTTCTGCTGGGTGGGGGTCGACAGCCGTTGCCTTTCGTCTATGTAGAGAATCTCGCCGAGGCGATCGCCCGGGCGGCTTTGGACGTCCGCGGTGCGCAGGGAATCTTCAATATAATCGACGATTACTCGCTTTCCGCTGCGGAGTATGTGGCCGCAGTCAAAGGTGCAGCGGTGCCGACGTTGACGGCGATCCCGTTGTCACGGGGGACTTGTCGCTTGATTGCTTGGCCTCTGGGGGTGGTCGCGCGGCGATTGGGGCGCGTGAATCCACTCCATGCCGGCCAGGTCGATGGGTGTTCGATTGATTATCGCTACGCCACCGAGCGATCCACGGTGCTTTTGGGATGGAAGCCCCGGTACGGGAAGGACGAGGCGCTCCGGCGTTCGACCGAGAGTTGGACCGCCAAGTTCGCGCTGCCGCGACGGGCCGACCGGCGCTCTCTCGGAGTCCCGCGTAAGGCCGCGGGCATCTGCCGGGTTGGGTTGGTCGGTTGTGGAGGGATAGCGGCCGAGCACGCCAGGTTTCTCAAGGATTCGCGCCATGTGAACCTGGTTGCCTGCTGCGATTCGCTGGGCGGTCGCGCGCAGGAGTTCGCGGGCAAGCATGCGATCGAGAAGGCCTACGACAATCTGGACGAAATGTTGGCCGACCGGAAACTGGATGCGGTTCACGTCATGACCCCTCCGACGGCGACCCATGCCGTCGCGAGTCGATGCTTGGAGGCCGGTTTGCATGTATTCGTGGAAAAACCCATGGCCATGTCCGCGGCCGAGGCCGAGAGCCTATTTCGGAAGGCGACCGAGGCCAAACGGCTGATTTGCGTGGATCACAATCACACCATGGACCGGGTAATGGTGGAGGCTCGCCGGTGGTTGTGCTCCGGAGCGCTGGGCGAGGTCATCTGGATGGATAGTTACTATGGTTTCGACCTTCGCGGTAATCCCGGCAATCCGTTGGTCGGACCGGAGGGCAGTGCCAATTGGAATTACCGGCTGCCCGGCGGCCTTTTTCAGAATCTGTTGCCGCATCCCTTATCCGTCGTCGCCGAGTTCCTGCCGGATGAATTGGAGGTGAAGGCATTCGCTCGCCATTTCAATTTGATCGCCCACCAGCCGAACGACGAACTGCGTTTGATGCTCACGAGTGCCCGGGCCGGTGCGTTCGTGAGCGTATCGCTAGCTTCCAGTCCGCGCTTCCAGACGTTGGCGATCTATTGCACACACGGGGCCATTCACATCGACTTTGTTTACAAGCTGATCCGGGTCTATTGGAATCGGCCGGGAATTCCCAAGGCCCTCCAGAGATTGGCCGGAAATGTCGGATGGGGCGGGCGCATCGTTGCCCGAAATATCGAAATGGCCTGGAAGCACTCGCGGGGCACGTGGGTCCACTATGATGGCATGGCCCG
>CAZWMF010000098.1:0-10023 GCA_964634535.1 uncultured Opitutaceae bacterium
GTTCTTTGCCCAGGATTTCGCCGAACCGCACCAGTGGAACCAGGCGGTCTTGCTACGGGCTCGCGTCGCCCTCGACGCCGCCGCCTTGGCCCAGGCCTTTGCGACCGTGGGCGCCCGGCATCCGGCGCTGCGCAGCCGCTTCGCCCGCGACCCGCGCGGCGACGGCCCCTGGAGCGTGCGCACCGACGCCGGACCGGCCTTTGCCTTTCGGGTCGAATCCCGGCCGGATGCCGGCGCACTCGAGGCGGCCTGTGCGGCCGAACAGGCCCGATTGGATTTGGACCGGGGCCCGCTCGCCCGGGCGGTTTGGTTTGCCGGCGCCGGCCGAATAGGCGACGCGGACGCCGGTCGGCTGTTCATCGCGATCCACCACCTGGCGGTCGACGGGGTGTCGTGGCGCATTCTCCTGGATGAACTGGGGAGCGTCTATGCGGCGCTGCGGGAGGGGCGGGAGGCCGCGTTGGCTCCGCCCGGACCCGGGCCGTCGGTCTGGGCGCGGGCGCTGGCCGCACGGGTGCACGCCGACGGGTTTGATTCGGAACGGGCCCATTGGGCGGCCGTCGCCGCTTCGGCCAGCGAACCGCTGCCGCGCGACCTGCCGGGCCGCGACAATACCGTCGCCGGCGCCGGCTCGGTCGCGATCGCGCTCGAACCGGCGGAAACCGAGACGCTCCTGCGGCGCGCCCTCGCCGCCCACGGGTGCCGGATCGATGAATTGCTGCTGGCCGCGCTGGCGCTCGCCTTGCGCGAATGGACGGGACGCGAAGCCCACCGGGTCGACCTCGAAGGCCACGGGCGGGACTCGCTCGACGGCGGCCCGGATATCGGGGGCTCGGTCGGGTGGTTCACCGCGCTATTCCCGGTTTGCCTGGATCTGCGCGGCGCGGCCGAAGCGACGCGCGCCTTGGGCGCCGTGCAGGCGCAGTTGGCCCGCGTTCCCCGGCGGGGCCTGGGCTATGGGGCCGGCCGCTTTCTCACTGTTCCGCCGCTTTGGGAGGCGGCGCCCGCAGAGATTTGCTTTAACTATCTCGGGCAATTCGACGGTTCGTTCGGACTGGAGAGCCTGTTTGCGCCGGCGACCGAATCCACCGGCCCGGCGGCGAGCCCGAGCGGCCACCGGCCCCACCTGATCGAGGTCAACGGTTTGATCGCCGAAGGCCGGCTCCAGTTCGAGTGGCGTTATCCGACGGCCCAGTTGGCTCGGGCGACGGTGGTCCGATTGGCCGAGCGGCACCGGGCGCACGTGCGGGCGCTCGTGGCCGCGGCCGGGACGCCGGGCGGCGGGGCGGATGTTGCCGAGCTGGACGGGACGGACATCGATCGGGCGATTGCGGAGATTCAGCTGTGAAGGGGCGGGCGGGTCGGTCGGGGTGTCGGAATTTAACATCGAATCGTCGCAAAGCGCGTGCGGCGGGCGGCGCATACCCAAACGAAGGCAGCCGAGGTCGATCGGGTGGTGTCTGGAGCGCCGCTCGGGGAGTCCGCGGGCGGTTGCGCCGGACGGGTGGCGGTGGATTCAAGAGAGATTTTGATGGATTTCGATTTGTATCGGTCCCGCCCTCGCCTGGCGGCTTCGGCGGGGCGCGCAGCCCGCGAGGATTTACTCGCGTGCTGCGCGCCTTTTCCTCTAACCCTCCCGGCGTGGAACTGATCCCGCCATTCTGGACGCCGCGCCGGGTCGATCCGGCGGGCATTCCGGCGGGCGGCGGGCCGGCGGAGCCGTGGGATTTGCCGGCCGGGCTCGCCCAGGTGTGGCTGGTTCGAGCGGACCGGCCGGTCGCCGGCTGGTCGGGAATCTTGACCGCGGAGGAGTTCGACCGGCTGGCGCGCTTCCGCCGGGAGGCGGATGCGCGCCGCGAGGCGGCCGGCCGGGGCGCGTTGCGCCTGCTGCTCGGCGGCTATCTCGGCGTCGATCCGGCGCTCGTGGCCATCGCCGCGGGGCCGTTCGGCAAGCCGGAGGCGCCGGCGGCCGGGTCCGGGGGGGTGCGATTCAATCTCGCGCATTCCGGCGACTGGGTGCTGCTCGCCTTCGTCCGCGGCTTCGAAGTCGGCGTCGACCTCGAGCAGTGGCGCGAGATCGGCGCCGAGGAGGTTGCCCGGCGCGCCTTTGCCGACGAGGAGTTCGCGGCCTGGCGGCGCCGGCCGGAGGCGCAGCGCGCGGGCGCGTTCTTCGACCTGTGGACCGCGAAGGAGGCGTATCTGAAGGCGCTGGGCCGGGGGCTCGGCAAGGATCCGCGCTCTTTCGAGGTCCGAATCGGATCCGGCGGCGATGCGGAGCTAGTCTGGTGCGCGGACGATCCCGAGGCGCCGCGCCGGTGGCGCCTGCAGAGTCTGGCGGTGGGCCCGGGTTATTCGGCGGCCATCGCCGTCGACCGATCGATCGGCCGGGTCCGGACCCACACGCTGCAGATGGATGCTTCCGCGCGCGGGCGACCGGCCGAGGGTGGCGTCGCGCCGACCAATCCAGGGCCATGAGCAAGAAGGACGCGATCGAGGACGTCTATCCGCTGACGCCGCTTCAGGAGGGACTCCTCTTCCATTCGGTGTACGCCCCCCACGGCGGACAATATCACGACCAGTTCTCGGCGGTGCTGCGCGGTCCGCTGCGGCCGGAACTCCTCGGCGAGGCCTGGGCCGCGGTGGTCGCCGCCACGCCCATCCTGCGCACGGCGTTTGCCTGGCAGTCGGGCGGGGCTCCGCTCCAGGTGGTGGCGCGTCGGGTGGACGCGCCCCTGCGTTTGGAGGACTGGCGTCCGCTGACCGGCGTCGCCGCCGCGGAACGCCGGGCGCGCCTGCTGGCGGAGGATGTGGCGGTCGGCTTCGACCTCGGGCGGGCGCCCCTGACCCGCGTGACGCTGGCCCGGCTGGACGACGCGACCTGGTTCCTCCTGTGGAGCCGCCATCATCTGCTGCTCGACGGCTGGAGCGTCACGCTCGTGCTGCGGGCCTGGCTGGCCGGCTATGCGGATCGATGTGCGGGCCGTCCGCCCGCCCTGCCGTCCGTCCGGCCGTTCCACGCCTACGTCGACTGGCTGCGCCGCCAGGATGAAGCGCTCGCGCGGGAGTTTTGGACCGCCGAATTGGGCGACCTGGTGGAACCGGCCGGCCTGGGCCTGGCTCGTCCGCCCGGCGGCGAGGCTCCGGCCGGTGAAGACCGTCATGCGGAGATCAACCACGCGCTCGGCCCGGAGGAAACCGCGGCACTGGTGCGCCTGGCCCGCGCGGCCGGCGTCACGCTGGCCGCCGTCTTTCAAGGGGCCTGGGCGCTCTTGCTCGCCCGCCTGGGCGGCGAACGCGACGTCGTGTTTGGCCTGACGGTGGCCGGCCGTCCGGCCGATTTGCCGGGGGTCGACGAGATGGTCGGCCTGTTCATCAACACGATCCCGCTGCGTCTGCGGATTCAGCCGGACCAGTCGCTGGGCGCCTGGCTGCGCGCCGGGCAGGCGCGGGCCGCGGCCGCGCGGGAATTCGAGCACGCGCCCCTCGTGAAGATCCACGGCTGGAGCGGCGTGGCCCGGGACCGCGCCCTGTTCGAGACGCTCCTGGTCGTCGAAAATTATCCGGTCGAAGCCGCGCTGGCCGGCCGGCTGGGCACCGTAGCGGTGGAGGAGGCGCGGAGTCACGAGCGCACCCATTATCCGGCCACACTGATCGTCGCGCCGGGCGAACGGATCGGCCTGCGCCTCCTGCACGACCGGGCGCGGGTGACCGACGCGCAGGCCGCGCGCTGGCTGGACGGTCTGCGCACCGTGCTCGCCGGCATGGCGGCCGGCGAGGCTCGGTCGGTCGGGAGCCTCGGCGCCCTGGGCGGCGCCGAACGCGACCGCGTGCTCATCGCCTGGAACCGGACGGCGCGCGTCCGCGACCGGGCGGCGACCCTGCCCGCCCTCGTGGCCGCGCAAGTCAAGCGCACGCCCCAGGCCGTGGCGGTGGTCGACGAGCACCGCCGGCTGAGCTACGCTGAACTGCAGGCGAGGGCGGACCGGCTGAGCACAGCCCTGCGGAGGGCCGGCGCCGGACCCGAGCGGTGCGTCGGCGTGTGCGTCGGCCGTTCGGTCGATCTGGTCGTCGCCCTCCTGGGCGTCCTGGGAAGCGGGGCCGCCTATGTTCCGCTCGATCCCGCGTATCCGGCCGAGCGGCTGGCCTTCATGGCGGGCGACGCCGGGCTGGTCGCGCTGGTCGCCGAGCCCGGCCTCGAAGCGCGCGTGCCGATTGCGGGCATCCCGATCCTGCGGGTCGACGCCGGACCGGACGCGGATGGCGCGTGGCCGCTGCCGCTGCCGGGAAACCTGGCTTACCTCATCTATACTTCCGGGTCGACCGGCCGGCCGAAAGCGGCGGCGATCGAACATCGCCAGGCCGCGGCCCTGGTGGATTGGGCGAGTTCGGTGTTTTCGGCCCGCGAGCTTTCGGGGGTTTTGTTTTCCACGTCGGTGTGCTTCGACCTGTCCGTATTCGAGGTGTTTGTGACCCTCGCTACCGGCGGCAAGGTCATCGTCGCCGAAAACGCCCTGGCCTTGCCGACCCATCCGGCCCGCGGCGAGGTGACACTCCTGAACACCGTGCCGTCCGCCGCGGCGGAACTGGCCCGCCAGGAGGCCATCCCTTCCGGCGTGGTCTGCGTTTGCCTGGCGGGCGAACCGCTGACGGCCGCGCTCGCCGACCGGCTCTATGCCTTCCCTTCGGTCGAGCGGGTGTGCGACCTGTACGGACCGTCCGAAGACACCACCTATTCGACGTTTGCCCAACGCCAGCGGGGCGGTCCGGCCACCGTCGGCCGAGTGATCGACCACTCCCGGCTCTACCTGCTCGACGACGATCTGCAGCCGGCGCCCATCGGCGCGGTGGGCGAGATCCATCTCGCGGGCGACGGGCTGGCCCGCGGCTACCTCGGTCGGCCGGATCTGACGGCCGACCGTTTCGGCCCGGACCCGTTCGCGCCCGAACCCGGCGGCCGCCTCTATCGAACCGGGGATCTGGCGCGCTTCCGCGAGGATGGTCAGCTCGAGTTCCTCGGGCGGCGCGACCACCAGGTCAAGATTCGGGGTTTCCGCATCGAACTCGGGGAGGTGCAGGCCCGGTTGGAAGCCCATCCCGAGGTCGCCGAGGCCGCGGTGATCGCGCGGGTGCACCCCGAGCGGGGTGCCTATCTGGCCGCGTTTGTGGCGCCCAAGCCGGCCGCGGCCCCTTCGATCGACCGGCTGGCCGCCTGGATGCGCGAGACCTTGCCGGTCTACATGATGCCGGCAGCTTGGCGGATTCTGCCGCGGCTGCCCCGCACGCCCAACGGCAAGCTCGATCGACGCCTCCTGCCTGGAGACGAGGCCGGCCTGGGCCCGCCGGCCGCGCAGGCGGCGCCGCGGCCGGCCGATCCGGCCCACGAGATCGTGGCCGGCATCTGGGCGCAGGTCCTGGGGGTGGGCGCGGTCCACCCCAACGACAATTTCTTCGAACTGGGCGGCCATTCGCTGCTCGCGACCCAGGCGGTGAGCCGGGTGCGGGTCGCCCTGCGCACCGAAGTGGAGCTGCGCGCCCTGTTCGACCATCCGACGCTCTCGGCCTTTGTGGCGGCGCTGCGCGCCCGCCGGCTCGGGGATCCCGATCCGGTGGAAGCGCCCGTCGAGCGCCGGCCGGCCGGATCCGCCCCGCCCCAGTCCTTGGCTCAGGCGCGGATGTGGACCCTCGCCCGCCTGGCCCCGGACAGCCCGGCCTACCACGTGCCGGCGGTCCTCGAAGCCACGGGTCCGCTCGACGCGGAGGCCCTGCGGCGTGCGCTCGAGACCGTCGTGGCCCGCCACGAGGCGTTGTGCATGACCTATCCCGAGGAAGACGGTCTCGCGCGGGTGGCGGTCGGCGAGGCGGCGCCTCTGGCCGTCGCCGTCGACGATCTGCGGGACGTGCCGCCGGCGGAGCGCCCGGCGGCGGCCCGCCGGATCGCCACCGAGGAGGGTTGGCGGCCGTTTGATCTCGCGCGCGGGCCCTTGGTGCGGGCGCGCCTGATCCGGCTCGAGCCGAATCGCCATTGGCTCCTGCTGACCTGTCACCACATCGCGACCGACGCCTGGTCGGAGTGGATATTGGTTCGGGAGGTGGGCGCGGCCTACGCCGGGCAGGACCTCGGCCCGGACCCGCTCGGCTACGGGGACTATGCGTGCTGGCAGCGCCAACAGGCGGGCCGGGACGCGGCGGCGCGCCAGGTGAGCTGGTGGAAGGAGGAACTGGCGGGTCTTCCGGTGCTGGACTTGCCGCCCGATGGTCCCCTGCCGGCGGTGCCGTCCCAGCGGGGCGCGGCCGTCGAGGCAACCGTGGATGAGGCCGCCGCCGAGGCGCTGCGCGTGCTCGGCCGGGCGCAAGGCGCCACGCTTTTCGTCGTATTGCTGGCGGCCTGGGAAGCGTGCCTGTACCGGAGCAGCGGCCAGGCGGATTTCGGGGTGGGCGTGCCCGTCGCCGGGCGCACCCGGCCGGAACTCGAGAACGTGATCGGACTCTTCGTCAATACGCTCGTGATTCGCTCGGACGTGGGCGAAGCGCTCACCTTCGGCGACCTGGTGAAGCGGGTGCGGGAGCGGACGCTGCGGGCCTTCGATCGCCAGGAGGCGCCGTTCGAGCGAGTGGTCGAGGCGGTGCAGCCGGACCGGCGGCTGGGGCGCACGCCGCTCTTTCAGGTGATGTTCAGCATGCAGAATGCGCCGCGGGCGAGCCTCGACCTGGGCGGCGTGACGATCGAGCCGCTCGACGTCGAAACCCACGGGGCGAAGTTCGAATTGACCCTGGCTGCGACCGAGGGGCGCGACGGACGCATTCGGCTTAGCCTAGTCTACTCCAGGGATCGGTTTGGCCCGGCGCGCGCGGCCCGGTTCCTCGGCGGCTATCGCGAGTTCCTGCAGTCGGCCGCCGGGGCCGGCGGAGGGGCGCCCCTGCGCGAATTGCTCGGCGAATTCGATCCGGGAATCGCCCGGCGCGCGGCCGCGCCGCCGGCTGCGCCCGTCGCGTCCGTGGCGGCCCCGGTCCCCGCGGGATTCGTCGCGCCGCTCGGCCGGGTCGAATCGCTCCTGGCCGGCTGGTGGAGCGACCTCCTGCGGGTGGAGCGCGTCGGCCGTCACGACAATTTCTTCGCGCTCGGCGGCGATTCAATCCGGGCTTTGCAGGTCTCCGCCCGGGCGGCCGCCGCGGGCATCCGGGTGCCCGCGCAGGCGGTGTTTGAACGCCAGACGCTGGCCGAACTGGCGGGCGTCGCCCAGGAGGCCGAAGCGCATCCCTGCGGGGCTTGCCTGACCGAGGGCGAGGAATTGCCGCTGTCGCCGATTCAGGCCTGGTTCTTCGAGCAACCCTTTCCGCAGCGGGCGCATTGGAATCAATCGGCGCTCTACGCGACGCCGGCGGATTTCGACGCCGACCGGTTTGAGTCGGCGCTGCGGCGCGCCGCCGGCCGCCACGAGGCGCTGCACCTGCGCTATGACCGCTCGGACGGGCGCTGGCGGGCCCGGCGCGGGGCGCCCGGCGCGAGCGTGGCGTTCACCCGGGCGGCCGCCGCGGATTGGCCGCGCGGCGCCGAGGCCGTTCAGGCCGGACTCGATCCCGAACGCGGGCCGCTCCTGCGCGCCGCCTGGTTTTTCACTCCGGGCCGGCCCGAGGGCCGGCTATTGCTCGCCGCCCACCACCTGGCAATCGATGTGGTGTCCTGGTCGGTCCTGCTCGAGGACCTGGCCGCGGCCTATGCGGCGCCCGATCGCCGGTTTTCCCCGGAGACGGGTTGGCCGGCCTGGGTGCGGGCGCTCGCGGCGGAGGCCGGTCGGGTGGATTCGCGGGCGGAGTTGGACTTCTGGCGCCGGGTGCCGGCCAGCCGGCCGCTGCCGCGGGATTTCGAGGCCCCGGGCTCCGGCACCGGCCGGGATGAGGCTTATGCCTCCTCCCGCCTCACCGCGGCTGAAACGGCTGCGCTCCGAGGGGGCCCGTCCGTTCAGGGACCGGCGGGGATCAGTCCATTGCTGCTCGCGGCCTTGGCGCGGACGCTGCGGGCCTGGACCGGGCAGTCCGGCCACACCGTGGCCGTCGAGGCGCACGGCCGGGAGGGTTTCCCCGGTTCTCCGCCGGTGGAAGGCACGCTCGGTTGGTTCACGGCGCTTTTTCCGTTCCGGCTGGAGGTCCCCGATGGCGCCGATCCGACGGCAACCCTCGCCGACGTGCGCGCCGCTTGGCAGGCGGTGCCGCGGCGCGGCATCGGCTACGGGCTGCTGCGGTACCTCGGGTCTCCGGAGATCCGAGCCGAATTGGGTGCGCAGCCCGGGCCGGAATTGTGCTTCAATTATCTCGGCCAGCTCGACGCGCCCGACCCGACCCAGGGCTTTCGCCTGGCCATGGAACCGCGCGGTCCCGACCACGGGACGGGCAATCCCCGGCCGTTTCTGCTGGAGATCAACGCGGCGGTGCGGGACGGCGCGCTCGACTGCGTCTGGTCCTTCAGCCGGGCGCACCACCGGGAGGCCGCGGTCCAGGGCCTTGCGGACCGGTTTGCCGACGAGTTGCGCGCCCTCGCCGGGCCGGCTGGTTCCGCCGTCGCCGCCCCGGCGCCCGCGGCCTATTCGGCGGAGGGCCTCAGCCAGTCCGACTTGAACACGATTCTGTCGCGTCTGGCCCGCTGACCTTTCTCGATTGTAACCGCTGGAATATGGGGCGCCTATTCCCCGGCGCCGACGCGCATTCTCGCGGAGCGCTATGCGCCGAGGTCAGCGGAGCCGGCAGCGACCGGGGTTATGGCGCCATCTTCGACGGTTCTGGCCTGCTGCATCATCACTCCGCACTGTACCGCGACGGTTTGCCCATTCTCCTCGAAAAACGGGGTCTCAGGTATTGGGGCCAGGATGCGGCCACGTTGCTTGGGGAGCGGCTATGCCGCGCCGGGATCGATGCGGACGCGGTGGTGCGTTTCCCCGTCCCGCACAGTCACTCGGGCGGCAGGGGCAGGCGTCCGAGCGCGTTCTGGCCGATGTTGCCCAGGTAGAGCTGTCCATTGTGTTCGACCGCGTTCGTGATCTTGACGAAGGCCCCGGGCGCGCTGTCCTGCAGCGTGCGCAGCACCTTGCCGTTCGCGTCGGTCTCGAGGACGTAGGCAAAGTCCTTGGGTTGGGTGCGCAGGAAGCCGGGCAGGCGCAGGTAGGCCTTGCGCAGGAAAGGATGGGCCATCAGCCAGTCAAAATTCGGATCGCGGGGCGAGACCAGCGTGATCCAATACTGGCCTTTGCCGTTGCCGAGGATGCCGTCCGGAATGCCGGGCAGGTCGTCGACGAAAACGTCGGTGGTCCCCTGCTTAGGGCCCGAGATCCAATAGCGGTCCACCCGATAGGTCCCGGTTTCGACGAACAGGGCGAAAGTCTGGTCGGGGCTCACCGCGACGCCATTCGCAAAATAGAGATTGCGGGCGAGGACGCGCACCGTCCGGGTTTGGGGATCGTAGGCCATGAACCGGCCCCGCGGCTGATGCTCGATCAGATCGATCATGAAGGCGGCGATCGGCCACTTGAACGACGAGTCGGTAAAATAAATCGTGCCGTCGTCGGCCACGTCCAGATCGTTGGTGCATCGGAACGGCACCCCCTCGGCTTGGGTGGCCAGCACGGTGACCGTCCCGTCCGGCGCGACCTGGAGGAGGCCCTTCTCGGCGTCGCACACCAGCAGATTGCCCGCATGGTCGAAGATGAGCCCGAGCGGACGGCCATGGGTGTCCGCGAACACCTGGGGATGCCCGCCCGCCGGGTCGAGTCGGACGAGCTTGCCGTCGATCGCCCCGCCGTAGATCCGGCCCTGCGCGTCGAGGGCGACGTCCTCGGGCGCAAAGTCGCCGAGATCCAGCCGCTCGACCCCGGCCAGCGCCGCATTGGGCGCAAAGACGCCGGTCGGCGCCGGCGGGATCGGAGGATTCCACGCGCCCATGTCGAAGGGCAGCGGAAAGAAAAAGACATACAGGAGCAGAGCTCCGACCAACAGGGCCGCGCCGCGGCCGACGATTTTGCGCAGGTTCATGAG
>CAZWMF010000099.1:0-9992 GCA_964634535.1 uncultured Opitutaceae bacterium
CCTCCCGCGTCGTCGCCGCCGCTCGGAGCCGCGGTTGATCCGGCCTCCGCATCTTCCCGCCCCAATAGCGGTCGGGGACGGATCAGGGCGGCGGCGCCACCCGCCGCCAGCATCGCGATAAATCGCTTCCGATTCATCGCGGGCGGGCCGACCGCTGCGGCCTTCTGCAATTTGCCCGGGGTCGCACCCATGGCTTCGTCACAATCCCGGCGCGGCCAGGACCACGCCGGTCGGGTTCCCGGCAAGCGCGTGGTCCGTCGTGGCGCCAGATGGCCAGCGCACGCGCGCGCGCCGCGGCGGCGCCATTTCCGCGTAGCCGAAAAATCCCGCAGCGGTCGATTGGGAGTAATAGCCCGAACCGGCATAAACCTCGCCCATTCGGGTCGAACCGTCGGCGAACTCCACGGTGATCCGCGCGCCCACCCCGGTCGGGTTTCCGGGCGGTCCGCGCAGCCCGATGCGCAGCGAACGCCGACCGGCCACGCCGCGGTGGCGAAAGGCGAGCGTCGTGGCGTTGTTGCGCGTCACGAGAAAACCGGGCCAGCCGTCCCACGCCAGATCCACCACGGCGAGCGCCTTGGCATCGCCGGGCACCACCAGCCCGCTTTCCCCGACGGACGCGGCGGAAAAGCCGCCCCGCCCGTCCCCGCGCAGAAACTGGCCAAGGCCGCCGTCGAAGCGGCCGATCGACGGATCCGGCGCATAGGAATTTTGCACGGCAAAGATATCGGCGAAGCCGTCGCCGTCGAAGTCGCCCGCCACCAGGCCCTGCAGCGGCGAAATCTGGGCGAGGCGCGGCAGCGGCTCGAATCGATACGTGCCGTCCGGCTGGCTCAGGAAGACCCCGCTGCGCAATTCGGTGGCGGCAAACCGGTCGGCCTTCGCCAGGGCCTCCTCGCCCAAAATCTCGCCCAACGTGGCCCGGGCATAGGCATTGTTGGACCGGAAGCGCTTCAGGACGGAATGAATGGCGCCGCCCAATTCCCGGCGGGTCCGCCGGGGATAGAGGCGATCGTCCTCGTAGTAGGCCTCGACCAGCTGCCGATCGCCGTCGCCCGTAAAGTCGCCGGAAAAGATCAGCGCCGGGTGTTCCGGCGTCGCGGTGTAGGGCGTGTTCAGGCCCACGTTGCCGACCACGAAATCCGGTCGGCCGTCGCCATTGAAGTCGGCGGCGGCGATGGCCGTCCACCAGCCCGAACCCGCGGCGGCAAACCCCGCTCGCTCGGTCCAGTCGTCGAAGCCCCGGCCCTGGCGATTGTGAAAGTATCTCACCTGTCCCCATTCGAGCGTCAGCAGCAGATCCGGCCACCCGTCCCCGTCGACATCGCTCCACATGGCCGAGGTCACCATGCCGACGGAGCGCAGACCCGGCGCCAGTTGGTCGGTGACATCTTCGAAGCGGCCGCCCCGATTAGCCAATAACGCGCTGGCCGGCGCCAACGGATATTGCCCGGGGCGCACCCGCCCGCCCAAGAAGAATCCGAGCCGGCCGCTCCGATCAAAATCGGCCGCCGCCACCGCGCCGGCGCTGATGGGCAGCGCCGGCAGCGCGTCGGCCGCCGCCGGCCGAAACCCGCCGCGGCCGTCGTTTAGCCATAGCACTGGCTGGTAGTCCGGCGCGCCCTCCGGGGCATTGGTCCCGGCGCGAGTCTGCAAAAGATCGGCGCGGCCGGTTCCGGCGGCGTCGAACAGAAGCAGGGGACCGTCGTCGAGCGCCCCTCCGCCCGAAAAGCCAGCGGCATCGGCCGGCCCAAACTGCGCCGGGCCGCGGGCCCGCAGAATCCGCGCCGGGTCGCCGGGCGTGCCGCCCAGCACGACATCGTCCCGGCCGTCGCCGTCGAGGTCGCCCACCGCCAGGGCGGGCCCCCGACGGTTCTGCCGCATGGGCAAGAGCGCCTGCTGCACCGACTCGTCCACCTCCATTTCACGGGACAGCAGCGAGAAACCGACGGCGGCGCTCACCTCGGTCCACGGCCCGGCTGGCGGCGTCTCCCCACCGGTCGGCGGAGCCGACGACGGCTCGGTGACCAGAAATTTCCGGTCGACGGCCAAGTCGGCGAACGACTGCGCGTGGCCGCTCGGCCAAGCCACCGTCAGGCGCCGGATCCGGGTGTCGTTGCCCAGGCCAAAATGCAGGATCGGCTCCGAGTTGGAAAGGACGCCGCGGGCCAGCACGAGAGTCCGAACCTGAACCCCGGAGTCCGTCTCGATTCGCACCTGGGCGCCGACGCCAAATCGGTTGGACCGCACCCCGCGCAAGGCGACGATGATCCGATGCCCGGTATCGGCGTTGTTGCGCAGGAGGGTGACGCCCCCGTCGAAGTTGGCGTGGACGATGTCCAGGTTGCCGTCGCCGTCCAGGTCGCCAAAGGCCGCGCCAAAACTCACGCCGACTTCATCCAGGCCCCAGGCCGCGCTCACGTCCTCGAAACGCAGGTCGCCCAGATTGCGGAAGGCGAGGTGCCGCTCGGCCAACACCGGGCTGTCGCGCTCCAACCGGATCTTCTCGTCGGCGCTGGCCGCCAATTCCTTGCGGGCAGTCAGATCGGCATTGTGCGATTCCCGATTCATCCCGTTGCAGACATAGACATCGAGACGGCCATCGTTGTCCAAATCCTCCAGCCGCACCGACCACGTCCAATCGGTCGCCGCGAGCCCGGTGAGACAGGCCGCCTCGAGCATGCGCCCCCGGCCCGTGTTGAGGTAAAGCGCATTGCGCATGACCTGGGGCGCCGCCGCGGATCCCTCCGGCGGATCGCGCAGATAGCTGCGCATCACCGCAATGGTGCGCTGGTCCTTGTCGTGCGTGGTGGCCGCCATGTCGGCTACGATCAGGTCGACCAGTCCGTCATTGTTGACGTCGCCCAGATCCGAGCCCATCGATGAATACGGCATGTGCGGCACCACCGAGTCGATGACATCGGTGAACGTGCCGTCCCGATTGTTATGGTAGAGCTTGTCGGGCGCGGCGAAATCGTTCGCCACGTAAAGGTCGGGCCAGCCGTCGCCATCGTAATCCCACCAGACCGCGGAATGGCCCTGCGCCTCCCCGCTGATGCCGGCCCGCTCCGTGACGTCGGTGAAGGTGCCGTCGCCGTTATTGTGGAATAGATAATCCCGCTGGCCGTTGGGATGCGCGTCGGCGTCGAGCAGGTTGGTTTGAATGAACACGTCGAGCCGGCCATCGCGGTCGTAATCGCAAAAGGCGGCCATGACGGACGCGTCCTTCACCGCCAGGCCGCGCGCCGCCGCCTCCTCCTTGAAGGTCCCGTCGCCTTGATTGATATAGAGCAGGTTGGGCGCATCGAAACGGCACACGTAGAGGTCCAGCCGCCCGTCGTTGTCGATGTCGACAAAGGTGGCGCCCTGCTTCCACTCCCGGGCGGCCTCGCCCACATCCCCCACGCCGGCCCGGGCGGTCACGTCCTCGAACCGCCAGTTCCCCAGATTGCGGAACAGGCGGCAGCTGCCCGTCTTGCTGACCACGAAGATGTCGGGCCGACCGTCCCCGTCGTAATCGCCGATCGCCACGCCGGTGCCGGTTTCGCCGGTTTCATTGGCATTGTATCGGCTGCCCCACATCCGCGGATCATCGTATGGGTTTTCGGTCGCGACGCCGGTATCGGCCGGGGCGAGCACCGTGAAGAGCTTCGCCCCGCCCCGCGCCGCCCGGGGCGCCAAGGCAAGCTCGGCGAGGCCGCCGGCCTCCTCCCCCCCGCCCACCGGCATCGCCGGGGCCGCGGCCGCCCGCGCGGCCCCGAGAAAAGACCACGAGCGACCGGCCAAGACCGCGCCGCCGGCCGCCAGCATCTGGAGAAATCTTTTTCGATTCATGCGGTCAATGTCGCGAAGCGGAGGGGCAGGAAGTCGCGAGAGGAGGACAATCCGGGCGCGGCGGAGTCAAGGCTCTTTTGGTTCGCGGGCCCGCCTTGACTTTGCCCGTCCGGAATTTCCTGATGCGCTAGCTTCGGCGCGGTCCCACCCCGTCGCGTTCGAAATTCTCCGCATGCCCACACTCTCCCGGCTTCGCTCCCTCGCGTGGATTCTGATCCCCCTCTGCGCCATTGGCGGCATCGTCCGGACCGATCAGCTCCGACGGGCCCGGGTGGAATTCGTCACGCGGGTGGCCCAGGACGGCGCGGTCGTGGACCCGCGTTCGCCAACCGGATACGCGGGCGGGAAGCGCTGGCTCATCGTGCCCGAGCACAATTATCGGACCTACCAATGGATCGAGGAGACCCAGACCATGCTGGCCCGGCGGACCTGGCGGGTGCGCCGGATCGACTACGAAAACGCCCCGGCCGGCCGGGACATTCAATCGGCTTCGCCGTACCGGTGGTGGCTGGCCGCGGTCGCCGGGCTCGACCAGGTGGTCTCCGGCCGGCCGCTGGCCGCGGCGGTCGAACAGGCCGCGCTCTGGGCCGATCCGCTCCTGCATCTGCTCCTGTTGGCCGGTGGCACCCTCTTCGTCGCCCGCCGATTCGGGCCGTTCCCCGCCGCCGCGCTGGCGGTGGTGCTCGCGACCGTCTTTCCGCTGGCCGCGGCCTTCCTGCCGGGGGTCGCCACCGATTTCGGGCTGGCCCAGATCGCGGCATTCTGGAGCGTCCTGCTGCTCGTGGCCGGCGTCGGCGCGAGAGGGCGGCCGCGGCGCGATTTCTTCCTGGCCGGCGTCGCCGGCGGCTGCGCGTTGTGGCTGCAGGCGACGGACACGCTGCCGCTCCTGGTCGGGGTCGCCGCCGGCGCGGTGCTGGCCGCCCTGGCCACCCGGGACCGCCCCGCCCCCGCGGCCGCCGCGAGCGCAAGCGTTCCGCCGTGGCGCGCCTGGGGAGCGGGCGGCGCGACCGCGTGCGGCCTGGCCTACCTGATCGAGTACTTTCCCGCGCATTTGCAGTGGCAATTGCGGGTGAATCATCCGCTCTACGGCGTCGCCTGGCTGGGCTTGGGCGAGCTGCTTTGGCGATTCGCCGCCGGGATGAAATCGGGCAATCCCTTTGGCCAACGCCGGGCGATCCTCGCCTGGGTGATCGCCGCCGCGGCGGTCGCCGCCCTGCCGATCGCCCTCTTCCAGGTGCGGGACCGCGCATTTCTGGCGGGCGACCTCCTCGCCACCCGCTTGACGAATCTTCCCGATGGCGCGATGGCCAAAAATTTGGCCGCGTGGATCGGCCGGGACGGCGCCACCGGTTCCGTGCTGGCGACGGTCTTGCCCCTGCTGGTGATTATCCCGGCGGTTTGGCTGCTCGGACGCCGCCACGCGACGACGATGCAGCGCACGGCGATCGCCATCGCGCTCGGTCCCGTGCTGGCGGCCCTCGTCCCCGCGATGCAGGAGCTGCGCTGGTGGAACAGCGTCGACATCGCCCTGGCGGTGTTGGCCGTGGCCGTTCTCGCCGCCGCTTCCGGTTGGCTCCGGTGGACGGCGTCCGGATTGCTCGGCCTGGGCCTGATCGCCGGGGGAATTCAACTCGTGCCCGCGCCGGCCGAAACTGCCGCCGACTTCAAGTTTACGCGCGCGGAAGTCGAAGGCCTCTACGAGCGGGCGTTGGCGCAATGGATCGCCGATCACGCGGGCCCCGACGGGGCCACCGTGCTCGTGCCGCCGTTGCGCACCGCCAGCTTCTGCTTCTACGGCAGTTTGCGCGGACTCGGCACCCCCGATTGGGAAAATCGGGACGGACTGTCGGCCACCTACCGCATCGCCACGGCGCTGCGGCCGGACGAAACCCTGGCCCTCTTGAATCAATACGGCGTCACCCACATCGTGCTGCCGTCCTGGGATGACGACCTCGACCAAATCGCCCGGTTGGGCGTGAAACGACCGACCGATTCGTTCATCTACGCCCTCCATCAAACGGACGGGGGAATCTTCGATTGGCTGCGGGCCCTGCCGTACGCACTGCCGTCGGTCCCCGGCTTCGACGAGTCGTCGGTCTTGGTTCTCGCCGTGACGGACGAGACCGACCCGGCCACCTTGCGCAGCCGGCTGGTCGAATACCTGATCGAAATGCACCGGTTGGACCAGGCGGCTTATGCCAGCCGCGGGCTGTTGCGCTACCCCGCCGACCTCGGTTCGCGCGTGGCCCTGGCCCAGGTCGCCAAGGCGCGGGGCGACGAGGAGGGTTTTGCGAAATTGCTCAAGTCGATCACCTCGAATCTGACCTACGGCTCCGATCGGGGCTTGGCCTGGGATCGCCGGGTCAGCCTGGCAGTCGTTCTGGCCCTGGGCGGGCGCGACGACCTGGCCCGCGCGCAGATCCTGCGGTGCGTTCGCGGGATCAACGCCGAGCGGGTCCGCTCGCTGACGACCGGATCGCTTTACCGCCTGATGTTTCTGCTCCGGCACTACGAGGTGGCTTGGCCCGATCCCCAACTGCGCGCCACCGCCCTGGCCCTTCTGCCCGCGGAGTTGCGCGAGCGTCTTTGAGCCGGCCGCCCGGGCCGGCCGAGCGACGGTCGGCGCGGAATCGCGCCCGTCCCGACGGTGATCGCATGAACGCGAAACGCCCAATCCGCTTGGGGAATATTCATTTTGGTTTTGCCAGGCCCGATACCGTCGCCCAGCCTGCGCCGCGTCGCCCCCCCCGCCTCCGGGAAGGCGCGGAAATCACCGTGACTACAATGCGATTATGGATTGCGGCCGCGCTCCTATGGGCCGGCGCCGGGTTGATCCGAGCCGAGCCCCTGAATCCGGACGCCGGCCGCGTGGCGGCCAAACCGCTCTTCCGCGATCCGGTCTTCGACGGCGCCGCCGATCCCGTCGTGGTTTGGAATCCCCATGTCCGTCGGTGGTGGATGTTTTACACCAACCGCCGCGCCAACCAGCCGGGACTATCCGGGGTCGCTTGGGTGCACGGCACGCCCATCGGCATCGCCGAGTCGGCGGACGAGGGCGCCCACTGGAGTTATGTCGGCACGGCGGATATCGCGTTGCCGGTCGAACTGGGCGGGACGGAGCCGACCGAATGGGCTCCGGAAGTCGTCACCGGTCCCGACGGGACCCATCACCTCTATATCGCGGTCGTTCCGGGCATCTTCGAAGATTGGGAACATCCTCGGACCATCGTGCACCTGACCAGCCGCGATCTGCGCACCTGGCGCCACGCCCAGGCGCTCAAGCTGGCGTCCGACAGGGTGATCGATCCCTGCGTCCATCGCCTGCCCGATGGCACCTGGCGCATGTGGTACAACAACGAGCGGGACCATAAATCCATGTACTTTGCCGACAGTCGCGACCTGGCGGAGTGGACGGACCGGGGAAGGGCGGACGATGTCAGCCGACGGCCGGGCGAAGGACCCTACGTTTTCGCCTGGAAGGGGCACGGCTGGATGTTGGTGGACCTGTGGAAGGGGCTGGGGGTATATCGAACCGACGACTTCCTGCATTGGCAGAGCCAGCCGACCGACCTGCTGGCCGTGCCGGGGCACGGCCCCGACGACGCGGTGAACGGCGGTCATCCGGGCGTGGTCGTGAGCGGCGGCCGGGCCTACTGCTTCTATTTCACCCATCCCGGCCGTGCGGGGACGATCAGCCCCCGGGACCAAAACCTTCTGAGCCTCCGGCGCAGTTCCATCCAGGTCGTGGAATTGCACGAGAAAGCCGGACAACTCTCCTGCGACCGCGACACGCCCACGCAGATCCGGTTATTGCCACCCGACGATCCGGGTGTTCCCGCGCTCCACTGAGGTCGTAGTGCAGCGTGCCGACCGGACGCCCCGCGTCACCAAGGCGGACTCGAATCATCCGTTTCATAGCGAGGTCGGAGATCTTTTCACCCGAACGCGTCTTGGCAGCCGCTCCTCCTCCAATTGCAGGCCCACCTCGTCACGGCGGAGTGCTTGCGCGGGACCCTCCGAAAGTCTCGGCCCATTTCCGCAATCCCGCGGATGCCAGCGAGGGCCACGTTCCCGCGATCCGGCTGTCCGACTCGGATGGAAAGTTAATGGCAGTGCGATTTGAAGTTGGCCGAAGTTGAGTTACGCTCGGCCGAACAGTTTATCACCCACCAACCCCACCTCGTAAGTCCCATGAAGCGAGTCACTGGCATCGGCGGAATTTTTTTTAAAGCGAAAGACGCTCCGGCGCTGCACGCTTGGTACAAGCGGCACCTGGGAATCGATGTCCAAGAGTGGGGCGGCGCGGCGTTCACCTGGACCGACGGTGAAGGCAAGCCCGTTGCCGGAACAACCGTGTGGTCGGTCGCCTCAGCGGAAGACGACCGCTTTGGGCCAAGCACCGCCTCGTTCATGGTCAACTACCGAGTCGAAGACCTCCACGCCTTGGTCAAGGTCTTGCGAGAGGAAGGCTGCAACGTGCTCGAGAAGGTTGACGATTCCGAGTACGGCAAGTTTGCGTGGGTCATCGACCCAGAAGGAAACAAGGTAGAGCTGTGGCAGCCGCCAGCCGGCCAATAAGACGGGCCGCCAAGCGCCGCGAATGGAGGTGAAGGGAATTGCCGGCCGCACGAGGGCGCCGGATTTGCCGAAAACCGTGTTCGCTGCAGGCTCGTGCGGCTTCGGGTCTTCCATCGCCTTGGGCTCGCCCAGCCTCACCTGACCGAGTGCTGCGCGGCGGGCGTCGATGAACAGTCCGTCGGTCGAGTGTCCGAAAAGCTTGAGATGACGCGTGTCCGCGCCGCCCATCGGTTATCTAATAGGGGTTGAAAGCGCGGCTGATAGCCCGCAGGAAAATGCCATGGCCACCGTTCCCCGCCCAAGACGTTCGTCACCGGCGTGGGCTTCTCCCGGCGGGCTCGACCGGGCCCGCCGCCCCGCCCCGCTCGGAATCCGCGGGTTCTGCGTCTTTGGAGCGCTGTTGACCGGTGCGGAGGGCGCCACCGACTGGTGGGCGCCGTTCCGGTCGTTCGGCGGCGACCCGCCGCCGGCCCTGGTGGGCGATCAAGTTTGCGGTTCCTGCCACACCGACAAGCTGCGCTCCTTCCACCAAACCGCCCATGCCCGGACCTCGACCGAGCCGACCGCGGACGCGATTCACGGCAGCTTCGCCGCGGGCGCCAACCGCCTCACGACGGTGAATCCCAATGTGTCTTTCACGCTGGAAGCGCGGAACGATGGCTATTTTCAGACGGCCCATGTGCGCACCTCAGCGACCGAGGAACTGACCCGGACGGAACGAATCGACGTCGTGGTCGGATCGGGCCGCAAGGGACAGACCTATCTCTATTGGGATGGCGACCTGCTCTTTGAGCTCCCCGTATCCTATTGGACCATGCTGGACGGCTGGGTGAATAGTCCCGGCTACACCGACGGCCAGCCCGACTTCGATCGGCCCATCATTCCGCGCTGCCTGGAGTGCCATGCGAGCAGTTTCCACAATGTGCCGCCCCCGGAGAATCGGTACGTCAAGACCAGCCTGGTGCTCGGCATCTCCTGCGAAAAGTGCCATGGTCCCGGCGCCGAGCATGTCGCCCGGTTCCGCTCCGCGGCGCCGCCCAAACTTCCCTCCGACTTTGCGATCGTCAATCCCGCCCGGCTGTCCCGGACCCGGCAGCTCGAGGTGTGCGCGCTGTGCCACGAAGGCGGCGGCCAATCGCTGGTTCCGCCGCTTTCCTATACCCCCGGCGCGGATCTGGATAAATACTTGGCCTTCCCCGAACGGGAGGCCAACGCCCCGGTGGACGTCCACGCCCGCCAGGTGCTGTTGCTGGAAAAGAGCCGCTGTTTCCGCGCCAGCCCCACCCTGACCTGCGTCACCTGCCACGATGTCCACACCCCGCAGCGCGATGCGGCGAGCTTTGTCGCGCGCTGTCTGGCCTGCCACCGGATCGAGGACTGCCGCCTCTTTCCCCAACAGGGCCATCGCATCGACCGCGGCTGCGAGGACTGCCACATGCCGCTGCGAACCACCGCAAAGATTCACTCCGGGATCGAAGGCCAAACCGTGCAACCCCAGGTGCGCAGCCATCTGATCGCCATCTATCCCGAACGCGCCCCGCCCTGACGCCGCTTCACGCCGCGGGCGGCGCCCGCGGATG
>CAZWMF010000100.1:0-9947 GCA_964634535.1 uncultured Opitutaceae bacterium
GGCGTTCTCGGAGCCCCCGCAAGGCTCCGAGAATTGCCGGCCCGTCCGCGGCTACGGCTAGGCTTAGACCTTCGGACCGCCCACAGCCTGTGGGCCGCGGAACGCTTCATTGCGGATGGCGTAATCGATCATGCGGTATCGGGCGCCGGCCTGATCCTCCGGCGGCAGCTTGGCGACCTCCGCGGCGATCCGCTTTGCCTCCTCCGGGCGGGCTTCGAGCCATTTTTCGAGCTTTTGGCTCGTTGCCTTGTGGATACGTTCCCGCTGCTCCTGACGCTCGATGTCCCGCAGCGTGGCGATATTCTCCAGCCGCTCGCGCGTGAGGGTCTTGAGATACTCGACATGCTTCGGGTGCTTGGCGCGGTAGTCGGCGATTTTCGCCTCGATGTTCTGGTTGACGGCGGGTTCGGGAGCCCCGTTCGATTCTCCGGGCGAAGCGCTGGTCTGCCTCGCCAGTTTTTGGTTCAGTTTCTCGGCCATGATGTTGTCCTTTCGTTGAAACCGGCTGTTGGGGCAGGTCGGCCGGGGCGCCAATTGGCAAATAAAACCTGGTCGGAAAATCCGACGCTTGGGAAAAGTGCGGATCAGCCGGCGACCGCCAGGGCGGGCGCCTCCGCGGTTTTGCCGACCGCGGCGGCCAGCACTTCGTCGGCGAGGAACTCGGGGTCGATGGAGCGCAGCGCGATGAGGGCGAGCATCTCCAGGGGCATGGCCTGGCCATTGAAGTGGCGAAGCAGGCGCTTGTGGGCGGAGCGGAGTGCGGCGAGGTCGTCCTCGGGCACTCGGAGGATGAAGGATTCGGGCATGGTCGTTTTTGTTTTAGGTTTGAGGTTGCGGACAAAATTCTGGGCGGCGCGGCGCCTGCCGCCGGCGGCGCATCCTTGCGCGAGTGAATGCGGAGCTGGTCGGCGCCGATCCGATACCATTCCTTGCCGTCCTCGCCCTGGTCGTAGTCGAGGCGCCCGGTGACGGTGAAATGCGTCCCCTTCTTGATCCCGGCCAGGGCGTAGGCCGCGGTATTGCCGCCGAACCGGACCGAAATCGGGACAGGCTTGCCCGGATGGTCCTTGCCGCGGAAGAGATTGTGGATGGCGAAGACACTGGCCCATGCGCCCTCGTCATGGGAGCGCACGTCCGTCGCGGCGTTGAGTTCGAGGGCGATCATGTTGATGGCGTGGGCGCGGCGGGGCTCACTTGCTCGTCCTGCCTTTTTCTCGGCAGGCGCGGATTTGGGAGGGGCATCTGTTTTCATGGTTTCAAATTCGCCCGCCGCTTCATGCGGACGGGCGAAAGGGATTCACGGGGCCGGGCCGTCGTCGCCGGTGAAGTAGAAAACGGCGATGAAAAGGCATTGGCTGAAATGGCGGCTGCCGGCATAGCCGGGCTGGACGGCGAGAGCGGCGGAAGTGACGCTGACGGCCGGGGCGCGCTCCAGGCCGCCCAGAAGTGCGGCGATTTCCGGCCAATCCCGGTCGGTGGCCTCCGGCCGCTGGAAGGCGTAGCGGCGGCCGTGCAGGTGCTGCAAATCGGCCGCCCCGAGGTCCTGGACGCTCCAATCCGCAGGGACGTTGGCCTTCCGCCAGGTGGCGAACGAGGCGTCGGTCCACAGAACCCGCCGCAGCCCGGCGAGCCGCGCGTCCGCCGCGCGGACCGCGGTGTCCGAATACACTCCGAGCCGCGCCTGCTCTTCTCGCAGGCTGGCGATCTCGGGATTGCTGACAGCGCGAAGCGGCGGAAAGGCCGAGCGCACGCCCAGGGCCGCCGCGCAAAAGACGGCGGAGAAAACCAAAGCGACCAAAGAGGCTTTCTTCGGGATGTTCACGGAATCGTGCCGTTGAGGGTGAAGTCCGGGTCCTTCAGGACGGCGGTCCGGCTGTCGGGGCCAATGCTCCATCCGTCGCCCTTGGAGAAATTGGAGAGGAAGGACTGATACGGGCCTTTTTCGAGGCCGACGCACTCGTGGGCAGTGCCGGCAATGGTCCAGGTGGACTCGTTCAGGACGACGCTGCGGATGCTGATTTGGGCGGGCCGGGCGCGGTTGAGGGTTTCGAGGAACCGGAGCTTGACCGGGGTGGCCACGGCGGCCTCGTTCAGGACCGCCTCGGTCGCGTCGAGCCGGACCTTGTTCGCCCGCAAGCGGGCGTTTTCGCTCTCCAAGGTCGCGGCCTCGGTATGCTGGAACGCGAGGTTGGCCTGGGCGGCATGAAGCGCGGTGAGATAGGTCCCGGTCAATGCAGCCGCGGCAAAGAAGAGAACGAGCGCCGCCGCGTGGCAGATCCGGTCGGAGTTGAAAAGGCGTTCGGGCGGCAGAAAATTGGAAACCTCGCCGGCCTGGAGCACCCTGGCGTGCGCGAGGAATTCCCCGGCGGAGAAGACCTTGGCGGGTTTTTGGGCAATCGTTTCGAGGTCGATCGGGGCCGAGGCGAGATCGACGATCGTGAAAATCGGGGCGGCTCGAAAGATGGAGAAAGCCGTCACCAGTTCGCGGATCGCCCGCTCTCGGGCGGTCGGGCCATCGAAAAACAGCGCGTGGCGGTCGCCTTCAGGTGTTCGCCAATAGACGGCCGCCGCCTCGTCGGCATGGAGAAAGGCGATGACGGGCTTGTCGAGCTGGCTGGCGGGCGGAGACTCCTCCAGAAGGGCGAGGAGCGGGAAGGCGGCCTCCAGGATGATGCCGCGGTCCTCCAGCGCTGCGCGCACGCGGGCAAGCCTGGCCGCAGGCTCGATGTAAAGAAGCGTGGTCGTGCCTGCCGCGGTGGTGCGGACCTTATGGGCGGCCCACGCGGTCGTTGGGTCCGCCAGCGCGGAAAACCGGGGGCTCAGGGCCTTTCGGATCGTTTGCCGGCTGCCCTTGGGGCAAGTCGTGGTCAGGTGCTCCAGGTCCGGCGAATAGTAGAAAAGCCGGATCGCCTTGGGGGCAAGGCCCTCGACGAAAGCGCAGAAGGCGAGGACGCTGTCTCCGTCCTGCGCCAGGATCGTTCGCGCCGGCTCCGGGGAGCCGGCGGCGATCACGGTGTTGTTCCACCAGAGGACAGGAAGCGGTCCGGGCCTGACTTTAGAAGTTGGCGACATAGATGTAAACCGTAGTCAGCCCGCTTGGGGCGCTCGGAGCCGCGTAAGTCACCCTTCCGAGCGTGTTGGCCGCGGTCGCGGAGGCCGTGGTCTTGTTGTCCATCTGGTTCGAGAGCGTCGCCGCGTCCTGGCCCAGAACCCCCGGAATCATCAGGCAGACGACGCGCGTATTGGCCGCCAGCGCCGTCAGGGAGGCATCGAGATAGAAATTGCTGCCGTCGATGCCGGGGACGTTGGTGGTCGAAAGCTGGCAGATCAGGTGCGGCACGTTCGAGTAGTTGAAGTCCGGGGCCGAATCCGGGCTGCAGTAGAAATAATTGCCAGTCGGGCTCCAGAGGAGCGGATGCGCCATCGTCCCGGTCGGCTGGTTGTTGGCTGAGCCCAAGCCGACATTGATGGGCGATTCCAGGAACCGCTCGGTCAGAAGAACGCTGTCCAGCGTGGCCGCACTGGAGATGGTCGCGGCGCTGGCGGCGCTCAGGGCGGTGCCGCTCAGGACAAAGGCGCTCGCCGCCGTGGCGCTCGTGACCGGCGGATAGCCGAGCCCGCCGGGCTTCTGCACGAATTGCTGCAAGGCCGACTGGGTGTGCTGCACGGTGCCGATGACGTTGGTGATGGCGGCCGCCTTGCGGCCCTTGTTGACGCCTACGGCAACGATGCCGGCGATGAGACCGATGATCGCAAGGACGCCGAGGATTTCGACCAGGGTGAAACCCTGGGAGCTTTTCAGGTTTTGTTTTTTCATGGTTGGGCTTTGGTTCAGACTTGGGAAAGGACTTCCTGGACCGTCGTGATGCCGGCCTTCGCCTTGGCGATCCCGTCGTCGCGCATGGTCCGGTAGCCGAGGCTTTGGAGATGCGCCGCCAGTTCGCTCGTGGGGACTTTTTGGAGAATGAGCCGCTGGGTGCTCTCGTCGGTGAGGGGGAAAATCTCGAGGATCGCCGTACGCCCGCGGTAGCCGGTCCCGCTGCACGTTTCGCACCCCGCCGGTTCCAGGTAGTCGCCCTGGCCGTATTCCCGGCGGAGATAGGCGAGCGTTTCCGGCCGGGCGGGCCGGGCGCACGCCGGGCAGAGTTTTTGCACCAGCCGGGTGGCGCAGGCCGCCTTTACGGCCGAGGAGACGAGATACGGCTCGGCGCCCAGGTCGATCAGGCGGGCGATGGCGCTCGCCGCGTCATTGGTGTGCAGGGTTGAGAAGACCCGGTGGCCCGTGAGGGCGGAGCGGATGGCGACCTGGGCCGTGGCGAAACTTCGCGTCTCGCCGATCAGGATCACATCCGGGTCGTGCCGGAGGAACGCCTCCAAAAGCGCCTCGAAGGTGCGGCCGGCCTTTTCATCTATGGAACATTGGGTGTAGTTGTAGAACTGGTATTCGACCGGGTTCTCCGCCGTGACCACCTTCTCGCTGGACAAATCCTGCGTTGCCAGAAGCGCGTATTGCAGGGTCGTCTTGCCCGAGCCGGTCGGCCCGGTCGTGTAAAAGAGGCCGTTCGGAACCGAGATCAGTTTCACGAAGAGCGAGATCTGCTCGGGCGAAAGCCCGAGTTCGGCCAGGGCGCCGAAGTTACGCGTCTCGTCCTGAAGCCGCACGCAGGCGTTTTCTCCGGTGATCGTGGGGATCAGGGAGACGCGCAGGTTGTAGCTGGTCGCTCCGACGACGTGGCGCGCCTGGCCGTCCTGCGGCAGTTTTTTCTGTGCGAGGTCCGAGCCGGCGATGGATTTGATGGCCTGGATGATCCCGGCCTTCATCTCCGCTCCCAGCGCGTGGCGGTGGACCATCTGATTGTCGATCCGGTAGCGGACGTGGATGTCGTGCGGCTTCTGCTCGAAATGGACATCGCTGGCCCGGTTCGCGACGGCGTCGTTCAGGATTTCGATCAAAAGCTCCTTCGGATTGGCGGCCGGGAGCGGCGGAGTGTGCGCGGCGTCGATCGCGGCCAGGATGTCGTTCCTGGGCGCGACAACGAAGCGCACCACCTCCCCCGGAAAATCGTGCTCGGCCTCGCGGGCCGTGTAGCGCGACGGATCGGTGACGGCGATCGTGAGGTCCGGTCCGTCCTCCCGCCAGGGGACGGCGCCATAGTTTCTGGCGCGAAGCTGCGGCAGGCGCTTGACCAAAGCCGGCGGAATCGTCGCGGGCGGTATTTCGATCCAGGCGAGCCCGTGGTGCTCGGACGTAAGCTGGGCGATGATCTTTTGCGAAGCGAGTGAGAGCCGTTCCAGGGCACGAGGGAACGGCTCGCTCGGCCGGCGCCGGAAGTCCTCGATGGCAGAGCGGAGCTGCTCCGGCGAAATCCGCTTCAATTCCACCAGTCGCTTCCCGAGCCAAAAGGGATCGTGGGCGGCGCCGTCGCCGTGCACGTTCGGTCCCGGCGGATGGTGCCCGTTCCGCGCAGGCGCATAAGCTCCGTCCGCGGTGGCCGCCCTTTCCCCAAAGATCGGCAAGGAAGGCGTCATTTGATGAGGTGGACGCTGACGGTGACGACCAGCTCGTCCTTGGTGGTGCTGGTCGCGCTGGTCTGAGCGAGACGCCCGAGCAGCGGAATGCTGCTCAAAAACGGGATGCCGTTCGTCTGCTTCGACACGGTGTTGCTGATGAGGCCCCCGAGGATCGCGCTCTCGCCGTCCCGCATCCGCAGCATCGTGGAAATGCTCTGGTCGCCCGTCTCCGGCGAGGTCTGCGTTCCGTCCGGCGAGGTGTCGATGCCGTTAAGCTGCGTCCGCGCCGGCTCCAGAACGAGCGTCACCCAGCCGTCGCGCGAGATTTGGGCCGTGACCGGCAAGACCACTCCGAAGGTCTGCTCCTGTCCCTGATAAATGTTCTGCGTCGTCGTCTGAGGAGTGATGACGCCGGACTGGTTGATCGTGACGTTCGAGTAGAGGGAATAGAACGTCCGGTCCACGCCCACTTTCACGAATCCCTTCTGGTTGTTGAGGAGCCGGATCGACGGCGTGCTGACCGTCTTGACGCTGCCCTGCTGCTGCAAGGCGGTGAGGACGGCGGAGAGCTTGCCCGAGGTAAAATTCCCCAAAAGTGTGCTGTTGGGCAGGGCCGATCCGGCCAGGTTGGCGATGGCGGTCGAGGTCGAGATCGGTCCGACGGTGGTCCCGCTATTGCCGATCGCGGTCTGAAGCTGATTCCAATCGACGCCGAGCGCATGGGCGTCGTTCAGCGTGATTTCGTCGATGCGGACCTCGACCAGCACCTGGGCATTGATCCGCTCGTTCACGAGCTTGATGTACTCCCGCCAGAACTCCTGCCGGCGCAGGGTCGTCTCGATGGTGACGATCCCGCTGAATCGGTTGATCGCGATTCTTTCGCCTTCGCGCTTCTGCGCCTTGATGTCGTCGTCGATTGCGCTCCAGAACGAATCGTCGCTTTTTTCGGAGATGGAAAACGAAGTGCTGCCGGAACTGCCGCCCCCAAGCTGCCCGTTCTGATTGTTCTGCCCGTTGTTGAGACCATTGCTCAGGCCGTTGCTCGGCAGTGCCGCCGCCCCGCCGATGCCGGTATAGCCCGCGAGGCCCGTGTTCTGGCTCGGGCTCAGCGAGACCGAGGTCGAAGACGAGGCGGAGCGCGAGATTTCGGCGTATTCGATAAAGTAAAATTCGGTCTTGGTTCGCTTGATGTATAGGATGCCATCCTGGCTCTCCATGAAGAGGTCGTTGGTGTCGAGGAGGGTCCCGATAAGCTGGCGGAGCGTTCCGCCGTTGAAGCGCAGAAGCGCGGTCCCAGTGATGCCCGGATCGACCGCGATCGTGACGCCGTAGGTGCGCCCGATCGTGTAAAAGAGAGCGGCCAGATTTGCCTTCTCCGCGGTGAGGGGCTTGACCGGCCGGTCGAGGATCGCATTGAGGCCGGAGGAATTGGGAGCCTGCGCCGAAGCGGCGGCGGCGAGAAACCGGATAGCGCAGGTGAATAAGAAAAGCCGGAAGGTTTTCATGGGGAGAGGTTGGCGAGCCGGGCCTCCAGGGCGGAGGGATGGGCCGCCCGGCGGAGGGCGTCGGCCTTGGCGACCCGGCCCGTGCGGACGAGGGCCTCCAGGGCGGCATCCATCGCAATCATGCCGCGGCCCTGGCCCCGCCTGATCTCGTCGCGGAGGTGCTCGATCCGCTTTTCACGGATGCAGTTGGCCACGGCGGTCGAGGTGGTGAGCAGTTCATAGGCGGCGACGAGCCCTCCGCCCCGCGCGGGCAGAAGCTGCTGCGCGAGGACGCCGATCAGCGACCCGGCAAGCTGCTCGGGCACGTCCAGCCCCGGAACGATGTCCAGGATGCGGGAGACGGACCCGGCAGCGTCCTTCGTATGCAAGGTGGCGAGCACAAGCTGTCCGGTCTCTGCGGCGGTGAGCGCCGCGGCGATGCTCGCCGGGCTGCGCATTTCTCCGATCACGACGACGTTGGGGTCCTGCCGCATGGCCGCCTCGATGGCGTCGGGAAAGCTGTCGAAGTGCTTTCCGAACTCCCGCTGCCGGATCAGAGCCTTGCGGCTCTCGTGCCGGTATTCGATGGGATGTTCGAGGGTGATGATTTTCAGGTCGTCCCGGCCCGCGTTCAATTCCTCGACGGCCGCGGCCAGCGTGGTGGATTTGCCCTCCCCGGTCCGGCCGGTGACGACGATCAGGCCGCGCTCGGCCTGGATGAGTTCGCGGAAGGCCGGAGGCGCGTTCAATTCCGCGAGCGACGGGACTTTTTTCGGCAGATGACGGATTTCCAGGACCGGCCCTTCCTCCGTTAGGTAGTGGATGTAGCGAAAGCGCTCACCGTCCCTTTCCAGCGTTCCAACCTCGTGGTTCTCGATGTCCCAGAGGAGTTCGTGGAATGACTCGCGCGAGACGGTCTCGAAGCGGTGCAGACGCCGCTGGATGCGCAACGTCAGGGGCTCGCCGGGGCAAAGCGTGATGTCGCTCGCGCCCTTGGCGCGGGCTTGGTCCAAATAGGAATAAAGAAGCGTGGCGGTGTTCATGGTCCGGGAACGAGGATCTGGCTGTTGTGCTGGTTCTTGGAGTTTTCGACCTTCACGTCCCCTCCCTGCGGCGTGACGATTACTTCCGCCGAGCTGGGCGACGGAAGCGGGTTCACGGTCACGGTCGCGCTGGCGACGTTGCTCTGCGCGAAATTGCCTGCGGCCGGCGAATAGGCCGTCACGACGTAGCTGCCCTGATTGGCGAAAGTGACCGTTTGGGTGGGGCCAGAGCCGCCGGCCGCTCCACCCCACACGTAGCCGTTCAGGCCGCCCGAGGCGCTGAAGACGACCGATTGCGTCGCGTAAATGACCGGCGCCACCGGCGTCAGGACGACGGTCTGGCTGGCAGGCGTGACGGTGATGGTGGCGGTCGCGGTGTTGCTTTGCGTGTAGATGCCGCCGGCCGGCGAATACACGGTCACGGTGTACGAGCCCACGTTGGGAAAGGTGACCAGCTGCGACCCGCCGGAGCCGCTGGCCGCCCCGCCCCAGGCATAGCCGTTCTGCCCACCGCCCGCCGTGAAGGCGATGCTGCCCCCGACTGATACCGTCGCGGTCGCTGGCGAAATCGAGACGACCTGGCTGTCCGGGTTGACCGTAACGGTGGCGCTGGCGATGTTGCTCTGCGCGAACAGGCCGCCCGCGGGCGAATACACCGTCACCACGAAGGTTCCCGGCGTCGGAAATGTCACAGTTTGCGAGGCACCGCCACCGCCGGCTGACCCGCCCCAAAAATACCCGTTGTTGCCGCCGGAGGCGCTGAAGGCGATTTGCTGCCCCGCGGGGATGGTTCCTCCGGTCGGCGAAAGGCTGACTGTCTGCGGGTCCGCCGTGACGGTCCAAGTCGCGTCCGCGGAGGCCGGATTGTAATTGGAGTCGCCGGAGAAGCTCGCCCGCATGTCGTAGGAGCCGGGATAAAGGACGATTCCGGCAGCGAGCCCGGTGCCGGCGGAGACATTGGCATAGCTCACGCCCGACGCCACAGGCTGAGTCACGCTCCCGCTGTAGGGATTGGTGAAGCCCGCCGCCAAATCGCCCGCCTGGACGGCGTAACCGGCGGCGAGGCTCCGGTTGGCCCAATTGGAGATTGCCGGAGTGGCTTTGTTCACGGTCAGGGCGAGCGATTGCCAGGCGCTCGTCGAACCCGAAGTGTCAGTCGCCATGATCCGGTAGCCCCATGCCCCCGGCGTCAGGGCCGCGGCGACGGCCGCCTCGGTCTGCGCTCCGGTCGCCCCAAAGGTCCAATTTTGCCAGGCATTCCAAGTGCCGCTTCCCGGAGCTTCGGACTGGACCGCAATCTGGTCCAGGTTGCCGCCCGCCGAATTGCCTGTCGCCGTCACCGTGGCGTTCTGTCCGTAGGCAATCGGATTTGGAGCGACGCTGCCCGACGCGGTCGGCGGGGTGTCGGCAACATTGACGGTTGCCGTGGCATAAACGGTCCAGCCCGGACTGAGCGAGGTCGTGGCATAGGCTTTGAAGGTGTAGGTGCCCGCCGCGTTTGGGGTGAAAGTCGCGTTGATCGGGTTCCCGCCGGTGCCGGAAAAATTTGTCTCGGTGCCCTGCGGACTTACGACATTGATAACGGTATTGGTCAGCGCGTCCCCATGAGCCGAATCGGTGGCGTAGGACGCCTGGATTGCGCTCGATTGGCCAATGTTGATCGCCGATGGATTCGCGCTCAGGGTGGCGCTGGGCCGCGCGGCAACCGTGACCGCCGCCGTGGCAGTGTTGCTCTGGGTCAGGTTTCCTCCAGCAGGCGAATAGACCGTGACCGTGTAGGAACCCGGCGATGAGAAGGTGACCGTTTGCGATCCGCCGCTGCCGCTGGCGGAGCCGCCCCACACGTAACCGTTGACCCCGCCGGCAGCGGTGAAGGTGACGCTTGCTCCGGCGTAGATATTTGTGCCGG